>DASTCX010000030.1 GCA_035710745.1 Candidatus Eremiobacteraceae bacterium
CGAGTTCGTGGTACAATACATGAAGAGCCCTCCTGAAGGCGGTTGCTAAGCACAAACACCTTTCAGGAAGGCTCTCGCTTTACCCTAATTTTACGTGTAGCGAAGGTCCGTAGACACTACACTTTAGCTCGACCGCCGCGGTTTTTCCTAGGGGAGATGTAGCGGTCGAGCTTCAGCTCGACCGATGACGACTTCGCACTGGCAAGACCGCGGCGGTCGACCGTAAAGGTCGACCGCTCCATGACCCCGCGCACTTAGCAAGGCCGCGGCGGTCGAGATAAATCTCGACCGCTACATCTTTTGGCCGCGGCGGTCGAGATAAATCTCGACCGCTACATTTCTTAGTCGTGCAGCCGCTTGAAGTGGTCGTAGCCGCCCGGTTCGAGCGGTTCGCGCTTTCCGTTTCGATCGAGCCACACGTCGCCCTGACCCGGCTCGAACCGGCCGATGGCGCGCAGCGGCCTGCCGGCGCGCGATTTGAACGAACGCGCGACGTGGTCGAAGGCGCGCTTGTCGATCGACGCGATCAATTCGTAATCGTCGCCGCCGTTGAGGATGAGATCGAGTGCTTCGCCGCCGGCATCGCGCAGCGCCGGATGGACGTAGAGCGCGTCCCCCTCGATGACCGCATCGACCTTCGACGCTCTCGCCATCCGGCGCACATCGGTCGACAGACCGTCCGAGATATCCATGAGCGCGTGAACCGCGCGGCGCGATCCGAGGAAGACGCCTTCGTCGATGCGCGGCTGCGGACGTTCGTACGCATCGATCGCATCTTTGGCCCGGTCGCGTCCAGTGGGAGAATCGAGGGCGCGCAACCCGGCGGCGGCCAAGCCGAGCGCGCCGGTCACCGCGATGACATCGCCTGCTTTCGCGCCGGAACGCAGCCGCATCGACGTCTTCCGCACCTCGCCGATGACGGTGACGCCGATCGTCAACGCAGGAGTTCGCACGATGTCGCCGCCGGCGATCGCGCAATGGGTCGCACGCGCAAGCTCGTTCATGCCTTCGTAGAATGAGCGATACCACGCTTCGTCGAGTTCTGCCGTCACGCCGAGCGCGATCACGGCGAGCACGGGTCGGCCGCCCATAGCGGCGATATCGGAAAGGCTCTTCGCGAGCGCTTTGCGACCGATGAGCGCCGCGCTTGAATCCCGCGTCCGGAAGTGGACGTCGTCGACGATCATGTCCGTCGTCACGAGCGCGAGGTGGTGCGGGTTCGGCTTCCACGCGGCCGCATCGTCGCCGATGCCGACGCGAAGCGGCCGGCTCGGCGCGCCGCATGCCGCGGCGATCATCGCGATGAGCGAGTCTTCGCGCAGCGGCGGTGGCGCTATCGAGCGCACGACACGCGAACGCGTCCGATCGTCGCGTCCGGCGCAGGGGTGCTGAAGATGCCGGCGCCCATGACGAGCACGTCGGCGCCCGCCGCCGCGACCGAGGCGGCATTCTCCTCGTGAACGCCGCCGTCGACTTCGAGCTCGACGTGAAGGTGCCGGTCGGCGATCATCTTCCGCGCCGCTGCGACCTTCGGGGTCGACGACTCGATGTAGCGTTGCCCGCCAAAGCCCGGGTTGACGCTCATGACGAGCAGCAGATCGAGGTACGGCAGGATCTCGTCGAGGATGACGAGCGGGGTCGCCGGGTTGATAGCGAGACCCGCCTTCGCGCCCGCTTCCTTTATCTGGTGGATGAGGCGGTGCGCGTGGACGGTCGCTTCCCAGTGGACCGTGATGATGTCGGCTCCGGCCTTTGCGAACGCTTCGACGTAGCGCTCCGGCTCGACGATCATGAGGTGCGTGTCGAACGGCAGCTTCGTCAGGCGGCGCATGTCGCTGATGATCTTCGGGCCCCACGTGATGTTCGGAACGAAGCGGCCGTCCATGACGTCGATGTGCAGGTAGTCGGCGCCGCCGCGCTCGACGAGCGCGATCTGGTCGGCGATGCGTGCGAAGTCCGCCGAAAGAAGAGACGGCGCGATCTTGATCCGCCGCGCGCGGCCGTCACCCGATTGCGTCATGCGCACCCGTTCTCGGGCGACCTGATGACGCCCCGCTAGAGCGGCGTTGAATTGACGAGCTGATCGCCGACGTACGTCTGCAGCGTCGCCGTGCCGGTCACGGTGATGTCGAACGAGATCGTCGTGCCGCCGCGCGTGTTCTGATCGAAGAGCGTCCGCGAGCCGGTAGCGTCAACGATGACGACCCGGGTGCGGACCGGCGTAGGCGACTCGGGCAGCGCGACCGACACGCGCAGACCGCGCGCGGTCGGCGACGGCGCCGGTGACGGCGGCTGCGATCCGACGGTCGGCGACGTTTGTCCGGGCTGCGATGCACCGGGCGACGGGAACAACCCCGGCGACGGGATCGGCGTCGGCAGCGCGCCGCCGCTCACTTGGAGCGTTATCGTCTCGTTCGGCCGCATCTGTTGTCCAGCCGGCGGGTCTTGCGCGACGATGATGCCCTTCGGCGGTGCGCTCGGCGCGATCGGCAGCAGCACCGCCGGCTCGAGCTTGACGTTCGCCTCTTTCGCTGCTGCCGGCGCGTTGCTGATCGGCATCCCGACGAAATTCGGCGCGTACGCGACCGGTTGGCCTTTTGCGATGACGAGATCGACTTTCGTCCCCGCCGTCACTTGCGACAGCGCCTCGGGCTGTTGCGACAGCACGGTCGCCTCCGGCACGCCGGCGTCGTATTGCGAGCCGACGCTGCCGACGTCGAGGTGCGCGTTCTCGAGGGCGACGGTTGCATCCCGGACCGACATGTTCGCGACGTTCGGAACGCGCGCCAGCGGCTCGCCGTCGGACAGGACGACGTCGATGACCCGCCCTTCGCGGACGTGCTCACCGGCCGCGGGGAGCTGGCCGACGACATCGTCTTTCGGCGCGTGGTAGTCGGGTTTGCGCGCGACGACGTGGAGCGACAGGTGCGACTTCGCGGCGACGGTTTGAGCGCTAGCGTAGCGGATGCCGATGAAGCTCGGAACCGAGACCGACGCGCCGGCGGGCGAAAGCATGCGCATCGCTTGCGCGGCGATCCAGATGAGCGCGATGACCGCGAGAAGGCCGAGGCCCGGGAGGACGAGCGCGGACCAGCGGATCCGCAACGGTGGTCGTCGCTCCTCCCGCTTGCGCCGTTTCGGCGCGTGAGAATCCCTCACGCGAGCGTTTCGAGCACGGCGTCCGGAATCTCCGCGTTCGAGTACACGTGCGTGACGTCTTCGTGTTCTTCGAGCGCGTCGAGCAGCTTGAGGACGGTCGCCGCGTCCGCGGGCGAAACGTCGACCTTCGTCTTCGCGACGAGTTCGACGGCGGCCGAGTCGACGGTCTTGCCGCGCGGGGCGAGCACGTCGCGCTCGACCTTTTCCCGTGCCGCGCCGAGCGCTCGCGGGTCTGTCAGGATCTCCGCGACCTCGCCGTCGACGCGCACGTCGACGACGCCGTCGACGTCGGCAAGCGCGAGCAGGTCCTCGTCGCTGATGCCCTCAGCGGGTATCTTCACGACGCCGCGTTCGTCGAACATCCAGGCGACGCAGCCGCTCTCGCCGAGGTTGCCGGCGTTGCGCGAGAACACGTACCGCATCTCACCCGCGGTCCGATGGCGGTTGTCGGTCACGGCGTCGACGATGACCGCGACGCCGCCTGGACCGTAGCCTTCGTAGCGGATCTCCTCGAGCGCGGCGCCCTTCTCGGCGCCAGTCGCACGCGCGATGGCACGTTTGATGTTCTCCATCGGCATGTTGTACTCGCGCGCTTTCGCGACCGCCATCTTGAGCCGGAAATTCGCATCCGGATCGGGCGATCCGGACTTGGCCGCGACGATGATCTCTTTCGACAGCTTGGTGAAGAGCTGGCCGCGCTGCGCGTCGACCTTGCCCTTCTTCAGCTTGATGTTATGCCATTTGGAATGTCCAGACATATGCGCGGTACGTTCGCCGCTGGAGTCAAGAACCTTGGAGGGGGATGCCGAGGCGCAGCCGGACGATATCGCGGATCGTCTTGAGGATGACGGCGACTCCGGCGCCTTTCGAGTAGCCGGTCGTCCGAGGATAGTGGTGAACGCCGCGCTCCGAGATCCGGACGCCGGCGCGGCGCAGCTTGATGAGCAGCTCAGAACTGACGAAGGCGCCGTTCGATTCGAGCGACACCTTCGAGAGCGCGTCGCGGCGGAAGAGCTTGAACGCGCAGTCGATGTCGCGGACTCGCAGGCCGAAGACGGCTCGGACGATGAGGTTGTACGTCTTGGCGATGAAAAGGCGATGGGGCGGATCGTTGCGCTTGATGCGATAGCCGACGACGACCGGCGCTTCGGGCAGCGCGGCGAGCAGCGCCGGCAGTTCGTTCAGATCGAACTGGCCGTCCGCGTCGGAGAAGAACACGAGGTCGTTGCGCGCCGTCGCGAAGCCCGTTCGAAGCGCTGCGCCGTAGCCTCGATTGCGATCGTGTTTTTCGAGCCGGACATGCGGGTCGTTCGCCGCGAGTCTCTCGACGACGCCTGCCGTTCCGTCGCGGCTTCCGTCGTCGACGACGACGACTTCGAAGTCGTCCGCGACGGCGGAGCCCGCGCGAACCGCGCCGCGGACGGTCTGCTCGATGATCGCTTCTTCGTTGTAGGCGGGGAAGAAGATCGTCAGCGCTTGGACGCGCGCGGGTGTTTCGGACGTCAGATCCATCCGTGCACGATCGGCCCCTGGATCCACATGCGCGATTCCCATGCCTGCCACGGTATGGGCGTGCCGTTCCATATCGGCAGGAAGTAGAAGAACAGCCCGATGCACAGCAGCACGTACGCGCCGATGCCGGCCGCGGCCCAGTTCCTCGTCGTCGGCCCCGCTTCGGAGGCTCTGCGCCAGATGTTCAGCATGACGTACGTCGAGCACAGACAGATGACGGCGAGGTTCGGGAAGAAATTGTAGAGGAAGTCGATGCGCGGCGAAAGCGACCACGGCAGCCACTGCGCCAGGTACGCGATGATGAGCAAAGCGATCCCTTTATGCCGCTCGCGCCACGCGAGGTACGCGGCCCACGGCACCGTGATGATGCCGGCCCACCACACGCCCGGATTCGCGATGCTCACGATCTCTCCGACGATTTGATCGGGCGGCTTGCCGGTGCCGGGATCGTAGTAGTAGGAGACGGGCCGCAGCTCCAGCGGCCACGTCCACCATCTCGAGCTGTAGATATGCGTCGCCGTGAGCGTCGCGTGGTAGTGGTACATCTGGTACTGGAGCGACAACAGTCCGGAAAAACCGCCCTGGTTGATCATCGCGGTTCCAGTCGAAATCGCACCCGTCCAGTTCGGCAAGTACGTGAGCACGTAGAAGACGAGCACGACCGCGATCGTCGTCGACAGATAGAGCGGCAGCCGCGACCCGAGCGGGTTGCCCCAAGCGAACCGCACCGGCTCGGAGCCCGCCGCTTTCGGCGTACGCTTGCGCGCGGCGAAGAATTGTTGAAGGTAAACGGCAGCCATGATCGCCCAGAGCGCCGCAAGCGCGAAAAGCCCATCCCATTTGCTCGAGATGAAGCATGCGAGCGACAGCGCGCTCAGCGCAAGCCATAAGCCCCAACGCTGGCGTTCTTTGACCTGCTGCCCGCCGACGGTCCCTTCGATGGTGCCGTCCGAACGCCAGACGACGCGATCCGCTCCATCCACGAATTCGACGCCGCTTTGCTGCCAGGTGACCTTGGTCGTACCGTCGACGATCGACGACGACTTCAACGGTTTTGACTCGCCGCTCGCGAACTGGACGTTTTGGCCATCCGTCATCGAGCCGTCCGGGTAGACCACGCCCGTCTTCTTGACGCGCGCCCGCCGATAGCGGCTTGACCATATCGCGACCGCGGTCGAGAACGTCACGACCGCTATCGCGTACGGGATGAATGTCTGGTTCCAGTGCTGGCCGTTGTAGACCGCGACTTCGGCGTAGATAAGGATGATGAGCGCGAGGACGACGCCAAAAGCAGCCAGGCCCGTCTCGAGGCGCGGATATCGCGGCGCTTCATCGACTGCGACGACCTGCGAGGCTATCCAATAGCGATAGAAACAATAGAGCGTCAGCAGTGCGAAGAACGCGACCGATATCTCGGGCGTCGCGATGCGCGACTGCACGTAGTAGTATCCGCTCGCCACGAGCAGCACGACCGATATGACCGCGCCCGCCGTCGAGGCGAAGAGCCGCTTCGCGAACGCGTAGATGAGCGGGATCCACAGCGTGCCCATGATGCAGTTCGCCATTCGCGCGCCGAACGGGTCGACGAACTTGCCGTGCGGCGGTCCGAACAGCCATGCCCCGAAGGCGACGATGAGCTTGGTGAGCGGCGGATGCGTCCATTCGTAGAGGCTCTGGCCGTGCAGATATTCCTGCGCGGCGCGAGCGTAGTAGATCTCGTCGAAGATGCGCGCCGGCGGGAACGTCACGTTCCAGAACAAGAGGATGCCGGTGCCGATCGTCAGCACGGCGGCGATCGCGACGTCGCGCGGTGTCCACCCCGCGAGCCCTTCGAACGGATTCGGACCTCGCCGGCGGCGCACTTGAACCGCGCTTTCCTCTTCTGAGGCTCCGCCGAACGCGGCGAGCCGCGCATTCGCCCAGACGCCGACCTCGTCGATGAGGAACGAGCCCGCGACGAGCACGAGCATCGCGAAATTGATGAACGAGATCGGATGGACGAGATATGGGTTGAGGTCTTGGCTCGGCGACGCGAGGTATTGGAGCGCGTAGAACAGGTTATAGCTGAACGTCGCGGATAGGACGACCGTCGCGAGACGGAGCACGGGGCTCGCGTTCCATAGGAGCGGCACGATCGCGAGCGCGGTGAAGAGGTAGCGCTCGTGCTGACGCGTGACGACCATGAAGAAGCCGAGCGCGACGACGAAGCATGCGGTGTAGAAAGTCAGCTCGCGGCCGTCGTCGTCTTTCGTCTCGCCGAGCGTGCGCCAAAGCCGCCACCCGACGGCGCAGAGCAGCGCGATGAAAATGCCCATGCCCCACGCGTATTGCGGACCGAGATCGAGCCCGAAGAATTGTATCGGCTGGTCGTCCGGCTGATAGAAATCGCGGTTGATCGAGTAGAGATTGAGCGCGTTGACCGAGTTGTACGGATAGACCGTGATGCCCGCGTGGTAGCGGTCGTAGAGCCACGAGATGACGCCGACCGGATCGGAGACGGGCGCGAACGGCAGCGACCCGAAGAAGGCGACGGCAAAACCGATGACCGGGATCAGCGCGAGACGCCATGTGAGACCCTGCATCCGGATCTGCCAGATGAGGAACAGCGGCGCGACGACGAGCGGCTGCGGTTTGATGAGCACAGCGAAGGCGATCATAAGCCACGCGAACTCGAAGCGCTTCGTCACCGCGAGATAGATCGCCCAGACGAGGAACACCGCTGCGACCGAGTCCGCCTGACCCCAGTATGCCGAGACGAGCCACGACGCTGGGTTCAGCGAGAAGACCGCCATCGCGACGATCGCGCCGGCGACCGGCCACGAGCGTCGCGCGATGAGATAGACGAGGTAGCCGATGAAGAGATCGCAGATGACGCCGGGCAGCTTGACGAAGACGCGCATCGCTTCGCCGCTGAAATCGCTGTACTGTGCCGTCGCATGGTAGATGAGGCCGACTATCCACAGGATGAGCATATAGCCGGGCGGATAGTCGACGAAGCCGGCGTTGGCATAGAACGCCTTCGGGCCGTCTTGCGCGAGCGTATGCATCCACGCTTCGAAGGTCGCGACGTCGGTATAGTGACCTGGTGCGGGGAGCAAGATCGCGCGGATGATGAGCGCGAGCAGCGTGACGAAAAGGACCGCAAGGATCTCCTTGCGGGCTAGCGGCAGGCCGCGAGACGGTTTGTCTTCGGCTACGGCATCGGTCGACGTGGCAACGGATGATTGCGGGCGTCTAGACACGCCGCTCTCCGTTCTCTCGACGCTCGCGTCGTCCCCTTTTCAAGGCTCGTGAAGCTCCGCGCGTGAGCTTTCGATGAACGATTCGAGCGGGGTGAGCCCGGCGGCTCGGGCGAGCGCGCGAGCGAAACAATCCGAAGCCGCGGCGACTGCCGCCTCGCGCGCGCCTGCCGATTCGAGCAGCGATCGCAACGATTCGACGGACGCAGAATCGAGCGTCGCGCCCGGCTTCGAGTACGTCTCGACCACAGCTCGCCCCGCACCGCTCGGATCGCGCTCGATGGCCCAGACGATCGGATAGGTCTTCTTCCGCCGCGCGAGGTCGCCATCGGCGGACTTGCCGGTGGCGAGCGAGTCGCCCCACGTGCCGATCACATCGTCTTGGATCTGGAATGCGATGCCGAAGAGCCTGCCCACGTCCGTGCAGCGCTCGATGAGCGCCGCGTCGCCGAACGCGCTTCTCGCGCCGAGCGATCCGCAGCACGCGAACAGCGCCGCCGTTTTTCCACCGATCATCTCGACGTAGGAGTCGACGGTCGCGCGCTCGACGCGCTCGAAGGCGAGATCGAGCGATTGGCCTTCGCACATGCGCAAGTTCGCGGTCGCCAGGTCCATGGACATCGCGAAAGCGACCCGTTCGTCGAGCGGCGGCGTCGCGGATGCGAGCGCGAGCTGCGCCATCGCGCCGATCGCGTCGCCGGCATTGACGCCATGAGGCAGACCAAAAGCGGACCAGACGGTCTCGCGTCCGTGCCGCATGCGGTCGCCGTCTTCGATGTCGTCGTGGACGAGCGAATAGTTGTGGAGCAGCTCGACGGCGATGCCCGCCGGCAAAGCGCGCTCGAGCGAGCCTCCGCACGACTGGGCCGCGGCGATCGTCAGACGCGGCCGGAGGCGTTTGCCGCGGCGAGCAGGCGTGCCGGGCACGTAGCCGAGATGGTGGGCGATCTGCGCGTAGACGGGAACGACGTTCGACGCGCGCTCGAAGAACGCGCGGAGCCGGTCCTCGAATGTGTCGAGCGGATTCAGTGCGCTCAGGCTTCGACCAGCTCGGCCGAGGGGAACCAATCCTGGAGCTGCGCGACGACTTCGTCCGTCAAGAAACCGGGCGTCGAAGCGCCGGTCGCGATCCCCACGCGCTGCGTCTCTGCGAACCACTCGCGCTTCAGATCGGCCGCGTTCTCGATGAGATGGGGGGTAGCACCTTCGGCTTTCGCTATCTCGGCGAGGTGTCGCGTATTCGCCGACTTCGTGCCGCCGATGACGACCATCGTGTCGACTTCGCGTGCGAGATCGCGCGAGGATTCCTGGCGTCCCTGCGTATCGGAGCAGATCGTGTTGTAGACACGCACTTCGTAGTTGATCGCGGCGATACGCCCGACGAGCTCCTTGAACTTGTCGCCGTTGAGCGTGCTCTGCGAAACGACGGCGATGCGGCGCAGCCGGCGGATCTGCGTCTCATCTTCGGGCCACTCGTTGAGGACGAGGCAGCCAGGCGCATGTCCGGCGATGCCGCGCACTTCGGGATGATTCGGGTCGCCGAGGATGATGACGCTGCGGCCTTCCGCCGCAAGCTTCGCGGCGAGGCGCTGCGTGCGCGTCACCATCGGACACGTCGCATCGGCGACGCGCAAACCTTTTGCTTCTGCATGGGCGATGACTTGAGGCGGCAAGCCGTGGGCCCGGACGAAGAGAGTGCCCGCGTCGATGTCGTCGAGCGACTCGACGTTCTTGAGCCCCTTATCGTCGAGTTCTTTGACGATGAGCGGGTTGTGGACGATGTTCCCCATCGTGTAGACGTCGTCGCGCTCGGTCGTCTCCGCGAGCGCCTTCTTATACGTCAGCTCGACGCCGAAACAGAACCCTTGGGTGCGTGCCTTGACGATTTCCATATTCTTCAGCTTGCGGCGAGTCGCTCGATGCGCTGCGAGAGATCGGCGGTCCATCGCTCGATTTCCGCTTTCGTCGCTTTTCGTTCGCTTCCCTGGAGCACGATCGGCTCACCGATGCGCACTTCGACTTTGCTCGCTCGCAACCGCCGCACCGCGAACTGCGTGTTAACGAGCGCGACAGGCACGATCGGGCAATGCGCTGTCGCCGCGAGCAGCACCGCACCGCCGCGCGCTTGCGCCTCGCCGGCGAGATTGCGCGTGCCCTCCGGGAAGATGCCGACGACGTCGCCGCGTTTGAGGATGCGCAGCGCTTGTCGTATGGCGGCAACATCCGCGCGCTCGCGATCGACGGGAAACGCGTGCACAGCCCTGATGAGCGACCCGAGAACGAAGATCTTGAAAAGCTCTTGTTTGGCCATGAAGTGGATCGTCCGCGGAAACCACGTGCCGAGCAGCGGCGGATCGAGGTACGATCGATGATTCGCAGCGACGACGAGCCCGCCGTCGAGCGGAACGTTCTCCGTTCCCGTGACGTGTGCGTCGAAAGCGGTGCGAGTCAGCGGGCGCAACACGCTCTTCGTGAACGAGTAAAGGCTCACGCAGGCTGCGCCTTGCGGACGAGCGTTTCGAGCCTGTCGACGACTTGTTCGACGGTGAGCTCGGACGAATCGATGACGACAGCATCGGGCGCGATCACGAGCGGCGATGCCTTGCGCGTGCGGTCGCGCTCGTCGCGGCGCTCGATCTCGCCCTTGAGCGTCTCGCGGTCGATCGCGACGCCTTTGTCGAGAAGTTCGCGCAACCGCCGCTCGACGCGCGCATCGACCGACGCGGTGAGGAAGAACTTGAACGTCGCGTCCGGCAAGACGACCGATCCGATGTCTCGTCCTGCCATGATGACGTCGCGGCCCTCGGCGAAGGAGCGCTGGGCGCCGACGAGGTGCTTGCGGACGGCCGCGTTCGCTGCGATGGCGGAGACGGCTTGCGAAACGGTCGGCGAAAACAGTTCGTCGCCGAGCACGCGGCCGTCGATCCGAATGCGATAGCCGAGCGGCGTCTTCGCGTCGACGACGACCTTTGGATCGGCGATTTCGACCAGCGAAGCGACGGAGCGCTCATCCTCGGGCGAGATGCCGCGTTGGATCACCGCGAACGCGACGGCGCGATAGAGCGCGCCGGTGTCGAGAAACGCGCACGCCAAGCGTTGCGCGAGCAGACGCGCCACCGTGCTTTTCCCCGATGCGACCGGGCCGTCTATGGCGATGTGCAGCGGCGGCATAACAACAGGTTGCGTTCCCGTGGCGGGCTTGGCTGGTCCTGCCATCGAATGCGCGCGAATGCCGAAGACGCTCACCGTCTACTTCTGCGGCGCGTGCGGCCACGAATCGCCGCGATGGCTCGGCCGTTGCCCCGGCTGTGACGCATGGAACACGTTCGACGAAGCTCCGCGAGCTCCGAAAGGGCGATCTGCGCGTCGCGGCCGCCAGCTTTCGTCGGCTTTGGCCGCGCCAGGCGCGACGCCGACCCGGCTTTCCGACGTCGATGGACGACCTGCGCGACGTATCGCGACCGGACTCGCCGATCTCGACGAAGTGCTCGGCGGCGGCATCGTGGCCGGCAGCGTCATTTTGCTCGCGGGAACTCCAGGCATCGGGAAATCGACGCTTGCGCTGCGGCTCCTCGACTGCTTGAGCCGCGATCTTCCCGTGTTGTATTGCTCCGCCGAAGAGTCGGCGGCGCAGATCAAGTCGCATGCCGCGCGCCTAGAGGCGTCGAGTGACATCATGCTCGTCGCGTCGACCGATGCGGCCGAGATCATCGCGGCGATAGGAGCTTCGAGGCCTGCGCTCGTCGTCGTCGATTCCGTCCAGACGATCGCGCTCGCCGAGGTCGAAGGGTCGCCCGGATCTCCGTCGCAAGTCCGCGAGTGCGCGCTCGCGATCACGCGCCACGCGAAAGAAACCGGCTGTGCTGTCGTGCTCGTCGGACACGTCACCAAAGACGGCGCGATCGCCGGCCCGAAGGTCCTCGAGCACATCGTCGACGTCGTTCTCTACTTCGAAGGCGAGCGGCTCGGTCCGCATCGTGTCTTGCGCGCGACGAAGAACAGGTTCGGGGCGACCGACGCGGTGTGCGTCTTTGCGATGGACGAGGGCGGCTTGAGCGAGGTCCGCGATCCTTCGCAGCTGTTTCTCGGCGAACGCGCCGCGGTCTCCGGCTCGGCCGTCACCGCGACGCTTCACGGGGTGCGCCCCATGCTCGTCGAGGTCCAAGCGCTCGTGTCGTCTGCGGGCTACGGCACGCCTCGGCGCTTGGTGAGCGGCCTCGACTACAACCGCGCGTGCATGATCGTCGCCGTGCTCGAGCGCCGGTGCGGCATGCGGCTGGCCGACCAAGACGTGTATATCAGCGTCGCGGGCGGCTTGCGTGTCGTCGATCCGGCCGCCGACTTGGGGATGGCGCTAGCGATCGCGTCGGCGTTTCGGAATCGGGCCGTTCGAGAGGATCTCGCGTGCTTCGGCGAGATCGGCCTCGCCGGCGAAGTCCGGGCCGTCACCGGCGCAGTCCGGCGCGCAAACGAGGCCGCGAAGCTCGGCTTTCGGCGGCCCGTAGTGCCCGCTGCGTCGAGCGCCGCGTTGACTTCTAGTGGATGCTCGTTCGTCTCGGTCAGAACTGTGACGGAGGCCATCGCGGCCGCATTCGACTAAACGCGTAGGCGGAGACCGCGTTTTCGCGGCGAAGGCGCGCGTAATGGTGGCCGTCGCTCCCGTCGAAATAGACGGAACCAATCTCACGCTTCCGCTCGTCTGGGCGGTGGCGTGCGACGCTAGGCCGGTCGCGCTCGCGGCATCGGTGCGCGAAAAGGTACGGGCTGCGCGCGATCTCGTCGAGCAGACCGTCTCGCGTGCGGACGCTGTCTACGGCGTCACGACGGGCTTCGGCAAGTTGAAGAACGTCCGCATCCCTCCGGAAGACGCAAAGGCGCTGCAGCTCAATCTCGTCCGTAGCCATGCGAGCGGCGTCGGCGATCCGCTGCCGGTCGACGCGACGCGCGCGAGCGTGCTGCTTCGCGCGCACTCGCTCGCGTACGGCAACTCCGGCGTGCGGATCGAGATCATCGAAGGTCTGCTCGCGCTGCTCGATCGCGGCGTGACGCCGGTGATCCCTTCGCAGGGCTCGGTCGGCGCGTCGGGCGACTTGGCGCCGCTCGCGCACATGGCGCTCGTACTCGTCGGCGAAGGCGAGGCCTCCTTCGATGGCGTGCGCATGCCGAGCGCCGATGCGTTGCGCCGGGCGGGAATCGCGCCGCTGACGTTGTCGTTCAAGGAGGGCCTTTCGCTCATCAACGGCACGCAGGTGATGACCGCGATCGGCGCGCTAGCACTGGTTCGCGCCGAAACTCTGTGCAAAGCGGCCGATATCGCTGCGGCGATGAGCCTCGAGGCATTCCTCGGCAGCGAGGCGGCGTTCGACGAGCGGCTGAGCGCGTTGCGTCGCCATGCCGGGCAAGCGCAGGTGTCAGCGAACATCCGGCATCTGCTTCGCGATTCCGCGGTGATGGACTCGCACGAGGGGTGCGATCGCGTACAAGACCCGTACTCGTTTCGCTGCACCGCGGTCGTCCACGGTGCCGTACGCGACACGTTGCGCTTCGTCCGCGGCATCGTTGAAGTCGAGATGAATTCGGTGACCGACAACCCGATCGTCTTCCCCGAAGACGGCGACTTCATCAGCGGCGGCAATTTCCACGGCGAACCAATCGCGCTCGCGATGGACTACCTTTCGATCGCGCTGTCAGAGCTCGGCTCGATCTCCGAGCGGCGCAACTACAAGCTGCTCGACGGGCTCGAAGGACTGCCGCCGTTCCTCACCGAGCATCACGGGCTGAACAGCGGCTTCATGCTCGCGCAGTACACCGCCGCGGCGCTCGTTTCCGAGAACAAGACGCTCGCGCATCCGGCGTCGGTCGACTCGATCCCGACATCGGCCGGCCAAGAAGATCATGTGAGCATGGGGACGATTTCGGCGCGTCATTGCGAGCAAGTGCTCACCAACGTCGAGACGGTGATCGCGATCGAGCTGCTCGAGGCCGCGCAGGCGCTCGATTTCCGCCGGCCGCTTTCGTTCGGCCGCGGCACGGCGATCGCGCATCGCGTGATCCGCGAACGGATCGCGCATCTCGAAACGGATCGCCAATTGAGCATCGATATGGCCGCCGCGCGTGAGCTCGTAGCTAACGGCTCGATCGTGCGCGCGGTCGAAGCGGAGCTCGGATCGCTGTGAGCATTACCGAATTTCTTGAAAGGAAGCGATGAGCACGACGCACGCTGACCGCGTGATCCGGGCGCCGCGCGGACCGCAGCTGTCCTGCAACGGCTGGGGCCAGGAAGCTGCGATGCGGATGCTCATGAACAACCTCGACCCAGAGGTCGCCGAGCGGCCCGAAGATCTCGTCGTGTATGGCGGCAGCGGTCGAGCGGCACGATCATGGGAAGCGTACGACGCCATCGTCCGCACGCTCAAGCGTTTGAAGAACGATGAGACGCTGCTCGTCCAGTCCGGCAAGCCCGTCGCCGTCTTCAAGACGCACGAGGCTGCACCACGCGTCCTCATCTCGAACGCGATGCTCGTGCCTGCGTGGGCCGATTGGGATACGTTCCGCAAACTCGAAGCCGCTGGTCTCACGATGTACGGACAGATGACCGCCGGTTCGTGGATCTACATCGGCACGCAAGGCATCTTACAGGGGACCTACGAGACCTTTGGCGCGCTCGCGCGCAAGCATTTCGGCGGATCGCTCAAGGGCCGCATCGTGCTCACTGCGGGACTCGGCGGCATGGGCGGCGCGCAGCCACTCGCAGTGACGATGAACGGTGGCGTCGCGATCTGCGTCGAGATCGATCCGGAGCACGCGCGCCGGCGGATCGAAGGAAAGTATTGCGACGTGGCCGCGTCGACGATCGACGAGGCGCTCGAGCTTGCGACCGATGCTGCGAAAGACGAGCGCGCGCTTTCCATCGCCCTCATCGGCAATGCCGCAGATGTCTTCCCCGACCTGCTTCGCCGCCATGCGCCGATCGACGTCGTCACCGACCAGACCGCCGCGCATGACGTGCTCACAGGTTACGTCCCACGCGGCATGACGATCGAAGGGGCGGACGAGCTGCGCGAGCAGGATCCGAAGCAGTACGAACACCGCGCGCTCGAATCGATCGTCGCGCACGTCGACGCGATGATCGGTTTTCAGAAGCACGGCGCGATCGTCTTCGACTACGGCAACAACATCCGTCATCAAGCCGCCCGCGGCGGCGTCAAGGACGCGTTCGCGTTCCCAGGCTTCACCCCGGCCTTCATCCGGCCGCTGTTCTGCGAGGGTAAGGGGCCGTTCAGGTGGGCGGCGCTGTCGGGCGATCCAGCGGACATCGCGGCGCTCGACGACGCACTCCTCGAAACGTTCCCAGACGACGAACATCTCCATCGCTGGATCGCGCTCGCACGCGAGCGCGTGAAATTCCAGGGTTTGCCAGCGCGCATCTGCTGGCTCGGCTACGGCGAACGGGCGAAGTTCGGCCTGCGCATCAACTCGATGGTCCGCTCCGGAGAGTTGAAAGCGCCGATCGTCATCGGCCGCGACCACCTCGACACGGGATCGGTCGCATCGCCGTACCGCGAGACCGAGGCGATGCTCGACGGATCCGACGCGATCGCCGACTGGCCGATCCTCAACGCGCTGCTCAACGCTGTTGGCGGCGCCCATTGGGTGAGCGTCCATCACGGCGGCGGGGTCGGCATCGGCTATTCGATCCATGCGGGCATGGTCGTCGTCGCCGATGGTTCAGACGATGCGCAAGCGCGGTTGACACGCGTCCTGACGACGGACCCGGGCATCGGCATCGTCCGTCACGCTGATGCAGGCTACGAAGAGGCGATCGAAGCCGCCGATCATCACGGGATCGATTGGAGGCTCTGAATTTGGAACGGCCGCCTCTGGACATACGTCGGGCCAAGCTCACGGGTTGATGCAAGGCCGCGGCGGTCGACCGTAAAGGTCGACCGCTCCATTGTTGGGGACTAGCCGTTCGCGATGCGGCGCGCGCGCTCGAGCATCTCGGGCGCTTTGAGCCGCTCGGTCATCGTTTTGAATTCCGCCTTCGGGCCGCCCCATCGAAGTTCGTCGATCGAGTCAAAGACCGGCACGTCCGTCCGCAGCGTCGCGAGCTCGCGGAAGAGCAGCGCGTCATCCCACGATTTCGTCAGCGACTCGGATAGCGCACGCGCACGAGCGATCGACGGATCCCACTGGCGCCAATCTTTCGGGATCGCCTCGAGATGGACGTAGCGCGAGAGCGCCGCCGAGGCCGCTTTCGCGCCCCAACCGGCGATGCCGGGAAAGCCGTCGGCGCTGTCGCCGACGACCGCGAGATAGTCGGGGATGGACTCCGGTTTGACGCCGAACTTGTCGACGACGCCTTGCTCGTCGCGTACGACGTCACGCCGGCGATCGAGCTGGACGATCCGCGTTCCCGAGACGCATTGGCCGAGATCCTTATCCGGCGTACAGACGATGACGCGCCTGACGCGCGAGTCGGCCGCCGCTTTGACCGCCGCCGCCGCGAGCGCGTCGTCGGCCTCGACGTCGACCATCGGCCACACGAGCGTGCCGAGCGCGTCGAGAGCCGCTTCGAGGATCGGGAATTGCGACATGAGCTCCGGGTCGACACCTTCACCCGTCTTGTAGCCGCGATAGAGGTCGTTACGGAATGATTCGATGACGTGATCAGTCGCGACGCCGATATAGCGTACGCCGCTCTCGAGCATCGACAGCACCGATGCGACGACGCCTCGCACCGCACCGATCTCTTGACCGCCGGCGTCGCGCGACGGCGGAACAGCGAAGAAATGCCGGAAGAGCTCGTACGTGCCATCGACGAGGTAGACGTCGATCGTCGCGCTGGCGTCTTTCCCCGCCTTCGTCGTCTTAGCCGGCATCGCGTTTCGTTTGCGCATCGGCGCTCCGGCGCGCGCACGTCGCAGCGCGCTTGAGGAGCAGATCGCGTTCGCGAGCGTTCCTCGTGAGCGAGGCCGCGCGCGCGTACTCCGCACGCGCTTCGGAAAAACGCCCGAGTTCGGCGAGCAAGTGCCCGCGGACGCTCGGCAGCAGATAGTACGTCGCGAGCGTGCGCTCGCTGGCGAGCGAATCGACTATCGTCAGACCTGCTTGCGGACCGAACGCCATGCCGACCGCGACCGCGCGATTGAGGTCGACGATCGGCGATGGGTCCAGCTGTGCGAGCGCGTCGTAAAGCGCGACGATCCGAGCCCAGTCGGTGTCGGCGGCGGTATGTGCTCGCGCGTGGCACGCCGCGATCGCTGCTTGGAGCGCGTACGGCCCAAGCGCGCCGCCGAGCCGCTCCGCTCGGTCGAGCGCAGCGAGACCGCGCCGAACGAGCAGGCGATCCCAGCGCGAGCGGTCTTGGTCGAGAAGCAAGACCGGCTCGCCCGACGACCCGATCCGCGCGCGCAGGCGCGAAGCCTGGATCTCCATGAGCGCCACGAGCCCATGGGCCTCCGATTCCTGCGGCACCAGTTCGGCGACGATGCGGCCGAGACGAAGCGCGTCGTTGCACAGCTCCGGCCGAACCCAGTCGTCACCGGCGGTCGCGGAGTAGCCCTCGTTGAAGATTAGGTAGATGACCTCGAGCACTGCGGGCAGACGCTTCTCGAGTTCTCCGCCGCTGGGTGCCTCGAAAGGCACGCGCGCCTCCGACAGCGTCCGCTTCGCGCGGACGATCCGTTGAGCGATCGTCGCCTCGGGAACGAGGAACGCTCCCGCTATCTCTTCGGTCGTCAGGCCGCCCACGAGGCGAAGCGTCAGCGCGACGCGTGCATCGAGCGAGAGCACTGGGTGGCACGCGACGAAGATCAGCCTGAGCATATCGTCTTTGAAGTCGTCGAGCATCGAGTCGACGTCATCGCTTTGCACTTGATCCGCTCGGACATCCGCCGCGACCTCGTCGCGCTTATCGTCGAAACGTTGCGAGCGGCGCACGCGGTCGATCGCTCGATGCTTCGCCGTCGCCATGAGCCAGGCGGCTGGATTGTCGGGCACGCCGGTCTGCGGCCACCGTTCGAGCGCTACGACGAGCGCGTCGTGCGCGAGTTCCTCCGCAACGGCGACGTCGCGCACGATCCGCGCGATCCCGGCGATGAGCCGTGCCGACTCTATCCTCCAGACCGCGTCGATCGTGCGCTTGACGTCCGCCTCCGGCATCATGTCCTCGTCGAGTCGAGCAGCTATTTCTTCGTCAACTGCTCTCCGAGCTCGCGTGCTTCCTTGACCGCCGGGATGTCGCCGAAGTCTTCAAGTTCGAAGACCCGGCGGATCTCGAGGTGCGTCTCGGCGCCATCGGGGTGCGGGTTCGGCGCTCGCTTCGCCCACTCGATCGCCTCGTCGAGCGACTTCGCCTGGATCACCCAGAAGCCGGCGATGAGCTCCTTCGTTTCGGCGAACGGACCGTCGACGACGGACCGTTTGTCGCCCTTGAAAACCACTCGCGCGCCTTGCGACGACGGTGCGAGTCCGTCGAGGTCGAGCAGGACGCCCGCCTTCGCGAGCTCCTGGTTGTACTTGTTCATCGAGCTGATGAGCTCGTTGCTCGGCAGGACGCCTTTCTCCGAGTTCTCGCTCGCCTTGACGATCATCATGAAACGCATGGTATGTCTCCTCATCAATCTTCTGCTTTTGAGCCGAGGCTCTACAAGCACGTCGGATGAGGGTCCTCGGAATCGACATGATGCGTCGGAATTCTGTCCCGATGCGTGAATTTATTTGTCGACGGATGCGCCTATTTCGGCGCGGTCGCCGCTTGGTAGTATTTGCTCGTCGGTGGGTGATCGAGCGAGTCTGCGATGAGGCGCGTCGCGGCGACGACGCCTTCGAGCGAGACGCCGGTCTCGATTCCCATGCCGTGAAGCATGTAGAGAAGATCTTCCGTCGCAAGGTTGCCCGCCGCGCCCGGCGCATATGGGCACCCGCCGAGGCCGCCCGATGACGAATCGAAGATCGCAATGCCGAGCTCGAGCGCGGCGACGACGTTCGCCAGCGCGGTGCCGCGAGTATCGTGGAAATGCATCGCGAGACGGCCGACGTCGATATGCTGCTTCAACGCTTCGCTCACCGCGACGACCTGATTCGGCGTCGCGACACCGATCGTATCGCCGATGCTCACTTCATCGATGCCGATGTCGATGAGGCGCCGCGACACGTCGACCACGGCGCGCGGCGCGATCGCACCTTCGTATGGACAGCCGAATGCAGTCGAGACGTACCCGCGTACTCGGACGTTGCGCTCGCGTGCCAAGGCGATGACCGGCACGAAGCGCTCGATCGACTCCGCGATCGTCGCGTTCGTGTTGCGCTTGTTGAACGTCTCCGATGCCGCGGTGAAGACCGACACTTCGCGCGCGCCCGCCGCAAGTGCGCGCTCCATCCCGCGCGCGTTCGGCACGAGGACAGGATATCGAACCCCGGTGCGTCGCTCGATGCCGCGCATGACGTCTTCGGCGTCCGCGAGCTGCGGGATCCAGCGCGGGTCGACGAACGAGGTCGCCTCGATGATGGGTAACCCCGCGGCTGCAAGGGCGTCGATGTAGGCGATCTTCGTCGCGGTCGGCACGACGCGCGCTTCGTTCTGCAACCCGTCGCGCGGTCCGACTTCGACGAGCGTCACTCGTGCGGGCAGCGCTGCGAAGACATCCGCCATCAAGCGTACGCCTCGAGCGCCACGAGAACATCGCCGGCGCCGACCGTATCGCCCGGCGTCACGTCGACCGACCGGACGACGGCGTCGTACGGCGCGAGGACCGTGTGCTCCATCTTCATCGCTTCCATGACGACGAGGACGTCGCGCGCGCTGACCTCGTCACCGGCGCGAACCGGCGTCTTGACGATCTTGCCGCTCATCGGCGCCTCGACGACGCCGGCACCCGACCCCGTGCCGTGTCCGTGTCCGCTTGATTGTGCCGAAGGCGGCGCGAGCAGCGCGAAGTCGCGGACGAAGCCCCCAATCGCGACCGAGATCTTTCCGCGCGACGGCCATGCGGCAAATCGTGTCGTCGCTCCCGCGTGCGCGATCGTCGAGCCGGCACCGTCAAAAAAAACGATCGCCTCTTCGGCGCCGCTCGTGCACGACCATCGGCCGTCCGCTCCGAGCAGGACCATCACGGGCGTTGCTTCGTGACCCGCGAACACGATCGTCCGCGGCTCTGCGGCGTGCCGCCAGGCGCCCAACCTGCGCCAGACCGACCCGGAGGCCGCGTCGTCCGGCTGGCCCGCCGCGGCGGCGGCGGCCGCGAGCAGCGCGACATCGTCGTGAACGCCTGCGAGCAGCATCTCCGGACGAAAATGTTCGTCGATGAACGCGGTCGTCGTCTCGCCGCGGCGAAACGCATCGTGCCCGACGAGCCAGCGAAGGAACGCGATGTTCGTCGTCACGCCGCCGACGATGAAGTCGTCGAGCGCCGCGGCCATCCGCTCGATGCACGCGTCGCGCGTCCGGTCGTACGCGATGAGTTTGGCGAGCATCGGGTCGTAGTCGATCGTCACGTCTGAGCCCGCCTCGACGCCGGTGTCGACGCGAAGCCCCGGACCCGTCGGCGCTTCGAACGCCGTGATGCGGCCGATCGATGGAAGGAAACCGCGCGCCGCATCTTCCGCATAGACGCGCATCTCGATCGCATGACCGCGCGATACGATGTCGCCTTGCGCCAGCCTCAACCGATCACCGGCCGCGACGTAGAGCTGTTCGCGCACGAGATCGACACCGGTCACCGCTTCGGTTATGGGGTGCTCGACCTGCAGCCGCGTGTTCATCTCGAGAAAGTAGTATTTTCCAGATGCGTCGAGCATGAACTCGATCGTTCCGGCGTTGACGTAGCCGACCGCCTGTGCCGCGCGGACCGCCGCCGCTCCCATCTCCGCGCGAAGCGCCGGCGACACGACGGTCGATGGCGTCTCTTCGAGCACTTTTTGGTGTCGCCGCTGGACGGAGCACTCGCGCTCGCCGAGGTGGATGCACGCGCCGTGCGCGTCGGCGAGGATCTGGACTTCGATGTGACGCGGAGCCGCGAGATAGCGCTCGAGGAAGACCGTGCCGTCGCCGAAAGCCGCGAGTGCTTCACGCTGCGCACCTTCGAGGGCGTCGTCGAACTCGGCGAGATCGCGAACGACTCGCATCCCCTTGCCGCCGCCTCCGGCCGACGCTTTGATGAGGAGCGGCACGCCGATCCGCTTCGCGTGGGCTGCGAGCGTCTTGCGCGATTGGTCGTCGCCGAGGTAGCCGGGAACCGTCGGCACGCCGGCCGCTTCCGCCGTCTTCTTCGCGGCGATCTTGTCGCCCATCGCCCGCATCGCCTCGGGCGGCGGTCCGACGAAGCGGATGCCGGCATCGGCGCATGCCGAAGCGAAGCGCGCGTTCTCCGATAGGAATCCGTAGCCAGGATGGATGGCCTGCGCGCCGGTATCGCGCGCCGCGGCGATGACCGCGTCGATCCGGAGATACGACTGCTGCGCCGGGGGCGGACCGATCCGCACGGCGACGTCGCAGGTCCGGACATGCGGCGCGCCGGCGTCAGCGTCGGAGTAGACCGCGACCGTGCGGATCCCCATCGCCCGAGCCGTCTTCGCGATCCGCACCGCGATCTCGCCACGGTTCGCGATGAGCACCGTTTGGAACGGCGCGCTCACGTCCAGTCCGGCTTTCGCTTTTCGAGGAACGCGCGCAAGCCTTCTTGACCCTCGTCGCTCGCGCGCCGCTTTGCGGTCGTCTCCGCCGTCCACGCGCGCGCTTCTTCCGCGGACATCATCGACACCGTTCGAACGATCGTCTTCGCGACTCGGGTCGCCTGCGGACCGCACGCCAGAATCGCATCGACGACTCGGGCGACCGCCGCGTCGAGGCCGGCGGCCGGCACGACGTCGTGGACGAGACCGATGCGCAAGGCACGCGCCGCATCGAAGCGCTCTCCGGTCGTGAAGAGCGCACGGGCATGGGACGCACCGATCTTGCGCAAGACAAAAGGTGAGATGACGGCGGGCACGATGCCGAGCCGCGCTTCGGTGAACCCGAAGATCGCGTCGTCCGTCGCGATGACGATGTCGCACGCCGCGATGATCCCCGAGCCGCCGCCGAGCGCCGCACCGTGCACGCGTGCGATGACGGGCGCCGCACAGCGATCGATCGATGCGAACATGTCATACAGACGGAGTGCGTCGGCTTCGTTCTCCCTCTCGCCGAGATCGAGGCCGGCGCGCATATAGTTGATGTCCGCGCCGCCGCTGAACGACGACCCGTCGCCCTGCAGGACGACTGCACGAACCGACTCGTCGCTCGACAGCGCCGAGAACGCGGAGGTCAAGTCGGCTATCATCCGCGCGTTCAACGCGTTGCGGACGTCGGGCCGCGCGAACGTGACGCGCGCTATAGGACCTTGGCGCTCGACGCGTAGCGTTTCGAAGGTCATGATCGACGGAGCCGAGCTTCGCTCGGCATACCACATTCCGAGTTCATCACATTCTGAATTCCGAGTGCATCACATTCGGAAGACGCCGAAGCGGGTCGGCGGCAAAGGCGCGTTCGCTGCGGCGGAGATCCCGAGCGCGAGCACGTTGCGGGTGTCGGCCGGATCGATGATGCCGTCATCCCACAGCCGCGCGGTGGAGTAGTAGGGGTTGCCTTCGGCCTCGTACCTGTCCAAGATCGGACGGACGAACTCGTCTTGCTCTTCTTTCGTCATCGAACCGCCGCGCGCCGCGAGCGCTTCCATGCGCACGGTGAGGAGCACGCTCGCGGCTTGCGGGCCGCCCATGACGGAGATGCGGGCGTTGGGCCACATCCAAAGCTGACGCGGCGAATACGCGCGTCCGCACATCCCGTAGTTCCCCGCGCCGAACGAGCCGCCGATGATGACCGTGAACTTCGGCACTTCCGCGTTGGCGACGGCCATCACCATCTTCGCGCCGTCCTTCGCGATGCCGCCTTCCTCGTATTTCTTGCCGACCATGAAGCCGGTGATGTTCTGGAGGAACACGAGCGGCACGCCACGCTGGCAGCAGAGCTCGATGAAGTGCGTCGCTTTGACCGCGCTTTCGGAGAACAAGATGCCTTGGTTCGCGAGGATGCCGACCGGGTTGCCTTCGATGTGCGCGAAGCCGCACACGAGCGTCTGGCCGTATAGCGCTTTGAACTCGTGGAACTCGCTCGCGTCGACCAAGCGCGCGATGACCTCGCGGACTTCGTACGGCTTGCGCCAATCGCGCTGGACGATGCCGTAGAGTTCGCGCGGATCGTGTTTCGGCGGTCGCGGTTCGCGCTGCGGCCAGGGCGTGCTCTTCCGGCGGTTGAGGTTCGCGACGATCTCGCGGGCCATGCCGAGCGCGTGCTCGTCGGAAATGGCGAGGTGGTCTGTAACGCCGGAGACGCGCGAATGGACGTCGCCACCGCCGAGATCTTCGGCGCTGACGACTTCGCCGGTCGCCGCCTTCACGAGCGGTGGACCACCGAGAAAGATCGTCCCTTGTCCCTTCACGATGATGGTCTCGTCGGACATCGCGGGCACGTACGCGCCACCGGCCGTGCACGAACCGAGCACGACCGCGACTTGTGGGATGCCTTTCGCCGACATCCGCGCCTGGTTGTAGAAGATCCGGCCGAAATGGTCGCGATCGGGGAAGACCTGATCTTGGAGCGGCAAGAACGCCCCGCCGGAATCGACGAGGTAGATGCATGGCAGATAGTTCTGCTCGGCGATCTCTTGCGCGCGCAGATGTTTCTTGACCGTGATCGGGAAGTACGTGCCGCCCTTGACGGTCGCGTCGTTCGCGATGATGACGCACTCTTGGCCCGCGACGACGCCGATGCCCGTGACGATGCCCGCGCTCGGCGCCTCGCCCTTGTACATCTCCCACGCGGCGAGCGACGAGAACTCGAGGAACGCGGTCTGCGGGTCGAGCAGCCGGGATACGCGTTGGCGGACCGGCAGCTTCTTGCGCGCGACGTGCTTCGCCATCGCGTCCGGGCCGCCGCCTTCCATGGCGGACGTCGTGCGCTCGCGGAGCTGGTCGAGCAGACCCGCGAAGTACTCGCGGTTCGCGGCGAACTCCGCGGACGTGACGTCGACGCGGCTGTCGATGACGGCCATGCGATGATGATACTCGCGCGCAAGGGTCCCGGCCTGCATCGCGCCAACGACAAGCCCGAAGATGGCGAAGATATTCGAGTGCGTGCCGAACATCTCGGAGGGCAGGCGCGCAGACGTCATCGACGCCGCGCGTGTCGCCGCCGCAAACGGTAAAGACGTCGCGGTCGTCGACGTGAGCTCCGATACTTCGCATAACCGCTCGGTCATCACGCTCGTCGGCACAGCGGACGGCGTCGTCGACGCGGCGATACGGCTCGCGGGCGTCGCCGTCGAGCGCATCGATCTGCGGACGCACTCAGGCGAGCATCCGCGCATGGGCGCGGTCGACGTCATCCCCTTCATCCCCGTCGGCGACTCGACGATGGACGAGGCTGTTCTGCTCGCGCGGCGCTGCGCGCAGTCGTTGTGGGAGCGTTACCGGCTCCCTTCCTATTTCTATGCCGCGGCCGCGACGAGACCGGAGCGCCGCAAGCTCGCCGACGTGCGCAAAGGCGAGTTCGAAGGGCTGCTCGCCTCGGTAGGCGAGCCCGACCGCCGGCCGGATGTCGGCGAGCCCGCGCTCCATCCGAGCGCCGGCATCGTCGCCGTCGGCGCGCGCGATTTCCTCATCGCGTACAACGTCGATCTTGCGACGACCGACCTCAAGCTCGCGCAGCGCATCGCAAAGGGCGTGCGTCAGATGAGCGGCGGCTTTTACGGAATACAAGCGAAAGGTTTCGCGATCGAGGGCGATGCCGCGGGTAGACAGCCGTTCGTCCAGGTCTCGATGAACGTGCTCGACTTCCGCGCCATCCCGCTCTATCGCGTGACCGAACTCATCCGACGCGAAGCGGCGGCTGCCGGAGTGGGCATCCTCGGCTGCGAGCTCGTCGGCCTCGCACCGCTCGCGGCGATCGCGAGCTCCGCCGCCTACTACCTCCACATCGACGGCATCGACGCGAAACAGATCACGTGGTAGGCAAGCTGCTCGGCGCCACGTTCGCGATCTCGGACGCGACGATCGTGACGATGCGGCCGCTGGCGTCTGCGTCGCTGAAGGCGGGCGTGACCGACGACGACCTCGGCATCATCGAGCACGCGACGCTCGTCGCGGGCGGCGGACGCATAATCCACATCGGTCGTGACGTCGCGATACCGGATGGGGTCGACGTCATCGACGCCGGCGGCGCCGTCGTCATGCCGGGCTTCATCGACGCGCACACGCACGCGCTCTTCGCGGGTGACCGCGTCGCCGACTTCGACTCGCTTGCCGCCGGCAGAGCGCCGACGCTCGGCATCCGCTATACCGTCGAGCAGACGCGTCGATGCTCGCCGTCGGAACTCGTCGAGATCGGCGCGCGCAAGCTCGGGCTCATGCTCGAGCATGGCACGACGACCGCAGAGGTGAAGAGCGGGTACGCGCTCAGCGCCGCGGGCGAGGTCGCTATGCTCGAAGCGCTTGCAGCGCTCGACTCGTTCGCCGACATGCCGCACGTCGTTGCGACGTTCTGCGGCGCGCACGCCCTGCCGCCCGAGTTCTCCGATTACGATTCGTTCGTCGACGAGCTCGTCGCGCGCATCTTGCCGCGCGTCGCCGACGCGAAGATCGCGCGCTACGCGGACGCGTTCTGCGAACGCGGCTACTTCTCGAACGGACAAAGCGCGCGCTTCCTGAAAGCGAGCGCGAACGCGGGGTTACGCCTACGGATGCACGCCGATGAGCTGTCGGCGAGCGGCGGCGCGCGCCTCGCGGCCGACTTGCGATGCGATTCGGCCGATCATCTCAATTTCGTCGATCGCGACGGTATCCGCGCGCTCGCCGCGTCGGGGACCATCGCGGTGCTCTGTCCGGCGACGACCGAGTATCTCGGGCTCGACCGCTATGCGCCTGCTCGCGAACTCATCGATGCCGGTGTGCCGGTCGCGCTCGCGACTGATTTCAATCCGGGAACGAGCCCTTGCCCGTCACTCCAGGTCGTCGCTCATCTAGCACGGCGACGGCTTCGTATGACAGTGGCGGAGACGATAGCGGGCATCACCGTCCAAGCAGCTCGCTCGCTTCGATCGGATTCGGGCGTGCTCGACGAAGGGCGTGCGGCTGATCTTGTCGTCCTGAAAACGTGCGACGTGCGCGAATTCGGCTATTATTATGGCGCGGATATGGTGAGCGCGGTCGCAGTCGGGCGTTGGTACGGGAGCGCACCGTTTTGGGCATCGGACCAAGGGGTAACTAATCAACGGTGGCAACCAAAACCGTGACGACTTTTTTGGCGACATACCCGAGCGCGTTCGATTCGGTAGCCATCGCCCGCCGAGCGGTCGGTGTCTTCGCTCGGACGCGCGGTTTTTCGGCATCCGAAGTATCCGATATCGTGCTGGCGGTCGGCGAAGCGTGCAGCAACGCAGTCGAGCACGGCCACACGACGAAAAGCCAGATCGTCGTGCGCTGCCACTTCGAGCACGACACTCTCACGATCGAGATCGGCGATCACGGCCGCGGGTTCGACGAGAAGCGAGCGCTCAACAGTTCGATTCCCGCGGAATTCCTCGGTCGCGGCCGCGGCATTCCGATCATGCGTGCCGTCATGGACGGTGTCCGCTACGACATCTCGAAGACCGGAACGACGGTTTTCCTCGAGAAGCGGCTAGTAGCGCGCGACCGGACCGAACCGTTCGCTGAAGACGTCTGGCCCGACGCCGGCAGTTGACGCGAGCCGCGAAAGCTGCGGTTCTACGAGGTCGTCCGGCGCGAGCCGGATCATATATTCTCTGCCGACTTTGTACGACTCCGTCGTCGTGTCGACGAGCCTGATGCGCACTTTGCCCGTCGCCGGATCGACGAGGTCGTTGAGGTCGACCGGCACGACCTTGCCGCCCCGAAGCGCGATGAGCGCGCCCGACCCGCCTTCGAGCAGATATCGCACGGCGCCGTAACCGAGCGTCCGCGCATATTCGACGTCGAACGGCAGCGGCTTCGCGCAGCGCAGCTCGTAGCCGATGTCCTTCGTGACGACCGTGATGTCGAGCGAGTATTCGCTCAGCGTCTGTTCGAGCGTGCGGCGCAGGACGTCGCCGAGGTCGACGTCGGCGAGGCGCATGTGGCCGTACGCATCGCGCGTGACGTCTTTCAACCTGTCGAGATCCGCAGCGCCCAGGTGCTCGGCTATCCCCTCCGCGACGACTGCGACGCCATGGTCGTGACTCATCGTGCGCCGCTTGATCATCGCGCCGGTGATGATGTCGGTGACCGCGCCGAGCGTCACCTGCCCGTCGCCGAACTCCTCCGGAATGACGGCGAGCGTCGCGCCCGATGCCTTGCAGATCCCTAGCGCGAGCGCGCCCGACTTGCGGCCCATGCTGACGACGACGTACCAGCGAGTCGTCGTCCGCGCATCTTCCATGAGCGTTTCGACGATCGCGGTTCCGACCGCGCGCGCCGTCTCGAAACCGAAGCTCGGCATGTTATCCGGCAGCGGCAGATCGTTGTCGATCGTCTTCGGCACGGTCGCGACCTTGACGGCTCCGCCCGCGCGTTCGGCGATCTTCTTCGCTCCGAACGTCGTGTCGTCGCCGCCGATGCAGAGCAAGTGCGTGACGCCGAGCTTGCGTAGACTCTCGACGCAGTTCGCGAGCGACTTCTCGTCTTTCGCCGGATTCGTGCGCGAGGTCCGGAGTATGGAGCCGCCCGTGAAATGGATGCGGCTGACGTCTTCGATCGTCAACGGCCGGACGTGATCGGTCTCGCCGCGTGCCAGCCACCGGTAACCATCGATCAATCCGACGACGTCGCATCCGCTGTTGATCGCTTCTATCGCGGCGGACGCGATCACCCCATTGATCCCCGGCGCCGGCCCGCCACCAACAAGTATGCCAAGTCTCGAAGCCACGGCGGAAGTTTGGGCGGAAATGGAGCGGTCGACCTTTACGGTCGACAGCGGTCTGCCTTGACAGGTCGTCCCCGGTCGAGCTAAAGCTCGAACGCTACAGACGAACCCGCTATGGAAATGGAGCGGTCGACCTTTACTGTACTCCCTACAGACCTGGGGTACTCTTTTCGGCCAACCTCTGGAAGGGCGTCCGTCCACCGATCGCGGTGTGCGGACGCTCGGTGTTGTAGTAGTTGACGTAGTTGGTGAGCGCATCGG
>DASTCX010000031.1 GCA_035710745.1 Candidatus Eremiobacteraceae bacterium
GGCGCGAATCGCAGCAGCATCCCAACGAGTGGTATAATGCATGAGGAGCCCTCCGGGTGGTGTGTGTTCACAACAACACCGTTCCGGAAGGGCTCTCTTCGTACCTCAGGTGTGTGGGGAGTACACTTTACGGTCGACCGCGGTCTGCCTTGAAGGGTCGTCCCCGGTCGAGCTAAAGCTCGACCGCTACAGAACCCTTAGCCGGTTTGCGTAGGTTCCGGAGCCGGCGGTTTGAGGGGCTCGCCGAGCTTTTGGAAGATGGTCTTGCCATCTGCGGCATCGAGCAAGATATGGTCGCCTACCTTGAACGTGCCTCGCAGCAGCTCTTCGGAGAGCGGATCCTCGACGAGCCGCTGGATCGAGCGGCGCAGCGGACGCGCGCCGAACGATGGATCCCAGCCTTCTTTCGCGAGCAGTTCGCACGCGGCTTCGGTCGCTTCGAGCGTCATGTGCTGGTTCTCGAGCTCGCGGACGACCTTCGCCAGTTCCAGCTTGACGATCGCCTTGATCTGGTCCATGTCGAGCTGATGGAAGACGACGACTTCGTCGATGCGGTTCAAGAACTCCGGCCTGAAGAGATGCTTGATCTCCTCGAGTATCTTGTTCTTCATCCGCTCGTAGCGGATGGCCGACGAGCCCTCTTCCTTGACGGGCCGGAAGCCGATGTCTTTGCTCGTCTGCATCCCGGCCGATCCGACGTTGCTCGTCATGATGATGACGGTGTTCTTGAAGTCGACGATGCGGCCCTGAGAGTCGGTCAGGCGGCCGTCCTCGAGGACTTGAAGCAACAGATTGAAGACGTCGGGGTGCGCTTTCTCGATCTCGTCGAGCAGCACGACGCTGTAGGGACGGCGCCGCACCGCCTCGGTGAGCTGGCCGCCTTCTTCATAGCCGACGTACCCTGGCGGCGCGCCGACCAGCCGCGACACCGCGTACTTCTCCATATATTCCGACATGTCGATGCGGACCATCGACTCGGAATCGTCGAACAGGAACTCGGCGAGCGTGCGCGCGAGCTCGGTCTTGCCGACGCCGGTGGGTCCGAGGAAGATGAACGAACCGATCGGACGTTTCGGGCTCTTGAGACCGGCACGTGCGCGACGGATCGCGCGCGTGATGACGGTGATCGCCTCGTCTTGGCCGACGATGCGCTTGTGTAGCGCCTCCTCCATGTTGAGGAGCTTGATCGTCTCTTCTTCCTTCAGCTTGCTGACCGGGATGCGCGTCCACGTCGAGACGATGTGCGCGATCTCCTCAGGGCCGACGGTGTTGACCTTCTCGCCCTTCTGGTTGCGCTTTTCGATCCAGTCGGCTTCCATCTGCTGCTTCTTCGCGCGCAGCTTTTCTTCGCGGTCGCGGATCTGTGCGGCTTTCTCGAACTCCTGCGCCTTGATGACGTTCTCTTTTTCCGTCTTGACCTTGCGGATCTCGGTCTCGAGCTCGCGGATCTCCGGCGGCAGCGACGTCGCCTGCAGGCGGGCGCGCGATGCGGCTTCGTCCATCAGGTCGACGGCTTTGTCGGGCAGGAAGCGATCGGTGATGTAGCGGTCGGATAGGCGCACGGCGGCCTCGAGCGCTTCGTCGCTGATCTTGACGCGATGGTGCGCCTCGTAGCGGTCGCGCAGACCCTTGAGGATCTCGATCGCCTCGTCGAGCGACGGCTCGCCGACCATGATCGATTGGAAGCGGCGCTCGAGCGCGCTGTCTTTTTCGATATGCTTGCGGAACTCGTTGAGCGTCGTCGCGCCGATGCATTGGAGTTCGCCGCGCGCGAGCGCGGGCTTGATGATGTTGCTCGCGTCGATTGCGCCTTCCGCGGCGCCGGCACCCACGAGCGTGTGCAGCTCGTCGATGAAGAGGATGATCTCGCCGCTCGCACCGCGGATCTCGTCCATGACGCGCTTCATCCGCTCTTCGAATTCGCCGCGATACTTCGTGCCGGCCACGAGCCCCGCCAGGTCGAGCGTGATGACGCGCTTGTCGCGCAGCGGCTCGGGCACGTCGCCCGTGATGACGCGCTGCGCTAAACCTTCGGCGATCGCGGTCTTGCCGACGCCCGGCTCGCCGATCAGCGCCGGGTTGTTCTTCGTGCGCCGCGAGAGGATCTGGATGACGCGCTCGATCTCGGTGTTGCGCCCGATGACGGGGTCGAGCTTGCCTTCGCGTGCCAGTTGCGTCAGATCGCGGCCGTACGCGTCGAGCGTCGGCGTCTTGCTCTTGCCTTTCGAGGCGGTCTGCGTCTGGGTTTCGGCGCCGAGCAGCGACGTCGTTTGGACGCGGACCTTCGCCGGGTCGACGCCGAGGTTCATGAGGACGCGCGCGGCGACACCCTCGCCCTCGCGGATGAGGCCGAGGAGCAGGTGCTCGGTTCCTATATAGTTGTGGTTGAGCTGGCGCGCCTCTTCGAAGGCGAGCTCGATGACGCGCTTCGCCCGCGGGGTGAACACCATCTCTTGCTGGACGGTCTGGCCGCCGCGGCCGACGATCGCCTCGACTTCAGCGCGGACCTTCGCGAGATTGACGCCGAGCGTCTCGAGCACTTTCGCGGCGAGGCTTTCGCCCTCACTGATGATGCCGAGCAGTATGTGCTCCGTGCCGATGTAGTTGTTGCCGAGGCGCTGCGCTTCTTCTTGCGCCAGCACGATGCTGCGCCTCGCTCGCTCGGTGAACGGTTCCCACATCGACATCTTGGACTCTCCTCTGCAGCTCGTTTCGACGGAATGGCCGAAAACTGCTTTCTCTATACGAATCTACGTTTGGTATCGGCGTTTTGGTTCGAAATCTCTCCTTGACCTAGACGAAAGGCTGGTGAAAATATGGCGAAAGAACAGCAAAAGGGAGGGCGCGTAACCCTCCCGAGAAACGGACTTTCGTCCATAAAGCGCCTCAAGCGAGCTCGGTCCTTGCTGTACTGTAGCCCGTACCGGCCGGGAATCTTATCGGCTTTCGGTCGATCGGGTCTATGCCCTATCGCTACGCCCGGGTTTTACAATCCGGATGCGGGTTGAATGCCAACCCGCTCGCCGATCAGTACGCCTTGGAGCGGATCCCTTGAGGCTACTCGAATGATACCGCCGGGATTTCACGCGTGTCAATCTTTTTTTGACGGGATGGCACGAAAGACCAGCGAAGGTTTCCGCATAGAGAGAGAACTCGTGACGCCCGTCGCGATCGGGCTCGGATCGAACCTCGGCGATCGCCAAGCGAATGTTGCCGGCGCATTGCAGCGCTTGCGCGCGTTCATCGATATCGAACGCGTGTCGTCCGCCTTCATCACGACGCCCGTCGGATACCGCAACCAGCCGGATTTCCTGAACCTTGCGTGCATCGGAACGACGGCGCTTGCGCCGCGCGAACTCCGCGTCCGTCTGCGCGACGTCGAGCGCCGCGTCGGGAGGGGAGCTGCGGTGCCGATGGGACCGCGAGCGATCGACCTCGATCTTCTTCTATACGGCGAGCTTCGTATCGAAGATGAAGACCTCACGATCCCTCATCGCGGCCTGCAGGATCGCGCGTTCGTCCTCATCCCCTTGGCCGAGATAGCGCCCGATTGGCGTGACCCGGTGACCGGCTCGACCATCAAGCAGCTCGCATCGCGCGTCGACGCGAGCGGCGTCACTCGCTCAGAGGGCGGCCTCCTTCCTCGACTGCGACGCGACATCCAAGAGCAGCGGCCGGCCGTCTCGCTCGCGCTCGATCGTGCGGGCGTGACGGGCGTGAAGACGCTCATCGCGCTCGACGATCGCAAGACCGGTCGGCAGCAGACCGCGATCGCCATTTTCGACATCTTCGCCGACCTCGATGCGACGCACAGCGGCGTACATATGTCGCGCTTCTCGCAAGACCTAGAAGATGCGCTCGCCGACCTCACGGCGCAAACCGCGTACGGCGGTCTCGACGCGCTTGCCCTCGACCTCGCGGAACGCGTCGTCGCCAGCCAGCGTGCGGAGCAAGCATACGTCCGCGCGCGCGCCGAGATCGCGCTTCCGCGTCACACGCCGGCGAGCGGCATCGCGACGCATGAGTTCTATACCTTGCTCGCACGTGCGGTCGCCGCTCCGGATCATCGTCGCCGCGTCGTGGGCGTCGAGGCGGATGGCATCACCGCTTGCCCGTGCGCGCAAGCGATGGTCGCCGACGCGTCGCGCGAACGTCTGACCGCGGCCGGTTTCGGCGCCGACGCGGTCGAGCGCATAATGGCCGCCGTTCCGATGGTGACGCATAATCAGCGCGGACGCGGACGTCTGCTCGTCGGCGGCGAGGGCGACGTCGATCCGGCGGTGCTCGTCGAGATCGTCGAGCAGTCGATGTCGTCGGAGACGTACGATTTGCTGAAGCGGCCGGACGAGCTTTTCATCGTCGAAAAGGCGCACCACGCGCCTCGCTTCGTCGAGGACGTCGTCCGCGAGATGCTTCGCTACGCGTGCGACGCGTTCGTCGATATGCCTGTAGATAGCTTCATATCAGCTCGGCAGATCAACTTCGAAAGCATCCACAAGCACGACGCGCTGGCGGAGTCCGGCGGCACGCTCTCAGAATTGCGACGCGAGCTCGCCGGCGAGACATCGGTGAGCCATACCCGCCTAGAAGACTGGCTCTACCCGGCAGGCGCGCGTTTGGACGCCCGATAGCTAGGGCATCACAGCGAGGTCGGGACGCATGGCGGCGCCGCGGCGTCGTCGAATGCTCGGCCATTTGGAGCACTGGGGGCGGACGGTCATGATGCCCGCAAAGCGCGACGCGCGCACGAAGACGGACCATGAGGACCGCTTCCGGCATCTCGTCGAGAACGCGTTCGACATCATACTCGAGTGCGCGGTCAGCGGCCGGATCCTCTACGTCAGCCCGAACATCGTCGATGTGCTCGGCTACGAGCCGGAGCAGATCATCGGCACGTTTCTCGTCGACCATCTCCACCCGGAAGACGCCGACCGCGGCCTCGAGGCGTTTGCGATGGCGGTCGGCGACGGCGATCGCATCCACGAGACGCTCCGCTATCGCAGGGTCGACGGCACGTGGCGTCACCTTGAAGGGCGCGGACGCCCGTATCGAACGCAAGCGGGCAAGCTGCGCGTCGTCATCATCGGACGCGACGTGACGTCGGAAGTCCAGGCTGAGGAGAAGTTGCGCAACGTGCAGCAGCGCCTCGAACTGCAGCTCCGCCGCCTACCGGTCGCGGTGATCGCTTGGGATGGCGACGGCGTCGTCACCGAGTGGAATCCGGCGGCAGAGCGGATGTTCGGCTATACGCGAGCCGAAGTGATCGGGCGCTTCGCGGGTCCGCTCATCGAATCGGTGAGCGCGGCGGGCGAGCCGTTCGTCCAGACGATCGATGCGGCCGACGACGGCAGCGAGCCGTTCCGCGTGATCTCCACCAATCGGACGAAAGCGGGCGATCCGGTCGTCTGCGAATGGAACATCGTGCCCATGCATGACGGCCATGGCGCGATGAGCGGAGTCATCGCGATCGCCGAGAGCATCTCGGAACGCGAGCGCGCACGGACGCTCGAAGAGGCGGCGTATAAAGATCCGGTCACGGGTATGCCGAATCGCCGGCTGTTCGACGACAAGCTCGCGGCGGCAGCCGACGCGACGCGGCGACGCAGCGACACGTTTGCGGTGCTCTACATCGACCTCGACGATTTCAAGCGGATCAACGATACGCATGGCCACCATGTCGGTGACGCCGTGCTGACGGCGGTCGGGCTCCGTCTGCGCGTCTGCGTCCGCGAGACCGACGTCGTGGCGCGACTCGGCGGCGACGAGTTCGGCGTCATCCTCTCAAGCCTTGAGGGCTCGGAGTATGCGGAAGAGGTCGCCGAGCGCATCCTCGCGACCGTGCGGCAACCCCTCGTCGCGGCGGATCGGATATTCGAGGTCAGTGCGAGCATCGGGATCAGCAAGTTCCCCGACGACGGCGCGGACGCGACGGCGCTCCAACGCAAAGCGGACGCCGCGATGTATCGCGCGAAACAGAAGGGCAAGTTCACCTTCTCCCTCTGATCAGCCGAGGCGGCCGACGACGACTCGACAAGTATGAACTGGGAACTTTCCGCAGCGCCATATCTGCCTATCCACCGTCGCCGGATACGCCGGCGTCGCATGATCTTCGCGATCGTCGCTCTCGCCGTCGCGCTGCCGGCCTATCTCTATTACCGGCACGTCGCTGCCGAGTCGATGGGGACGCGCGTGTTCGATGAGGTCGAATCCTCGGTCGCGGAATCGTACTACGATCCTTCGTATCACGGTCACGTCTGGCAGGCGGTCGCGGCGCACTATCGGCCGCTCATCGTCGGCGCACCGGACGTCACCGCGCGTTACGACGCCCTGCACGAGATGCTCGCCGTGCTGGGCGACAGCCACACGATCGCATTCTCGCCGCTCGAGGTCGATCGCATCGACCGTCGACCGGACGCCGGCGCTGCCGGCGCCCTCATCTCGCTGATCGACGGCCATCAGGTCGTCATGGCGGTCTCGAATCACTCGCCGGCGCAGCGCGCGGGTCTGCGCCGCGGCGACATCGTCGTGGCCGCGGATGCCGAGCTCGGACCGCCGGGTACGCTGAAGCACTACGAATTGCGCGATCCGGTCACAGGCAAACTACGTCACACGTCGCTCCGGCTTGCGCCCGCGGTGCTTGTCGACGATCCTCGCGGACCGGACGTCGACTGGGATGTCGCAGCCGCGGGCGTCGGTTATCTGCGCATCGGCTCGTTCCCGGAAGCGATCGATGACGTACTCGGCTGGGCGATGGAAGAGGTCGGCAAGGAGCCTGCGCTCGTGCTCGATCTGCGATCGAACCCGGGCGGGATGCTCGACGCGGTCGACGATACTGCCGGCATGTTCCTGTCCAAGGGAACCCTCGTCGTCACCGGCTGGCGGCGCGTCCACTGGTTCGGTCCGCAGCGCTTTCTCGCAAGCGATGCTGCGGGCGTTCATTATGCGGGCGCGCTCTACGTGCTCGTCGACGACAGCAGCGAGAGCGGCGCCGAGACCCTCGCCGCAGCCCTCCAATCGTACCATCGCGCGACGATCGTCGGCGTGAGGACCTCCGGTAAGGTCATGGGCGTCGATCTCGAGGAGCCGTTGGCGGACGGCGGACTGCTCCGGGTCGCGACCCTCGACATGATCGCGCCGAGCGGTGTTCGGCTGGAAGGTCGTGGCGTCACACCGGACGTCGTCGTCGTGCGCACACCGCGCGACGTCGCTCGCGGCGTCGATCCGCAGCTGCGCACCGCGATCGCCCTCGCGCAAGACGCGATCAAAGACTAATCAATTTGCTAGGGAGCGGTCGAGATTTATCTCGACCGCCGCAGACCCGCCTTATGACCGCTCGTCTCCGGTCGAGCTAAAGCTCGACCGCTACATTCACTGAGACCGCGGCGGTCGAGATAAATCTCGACCGGTCCCATATCATCTGTTCGTGCCGACCGTCGCAAGAGCAGACCGCAACTCGTCCAAACCGAGGATCGTCGCGCGCGGGGCACTGGCGCGCGTCTCGTTGTATTCCGCAGACGGCACGTCGACGAGATAGACCGGGATGTTGCGCGTGTTGAAACCGTCGCCGAGATAACGCGCAGCTTCGCGGGCATGGCGCGATAGGATCGCGCACGCGATGACGATGACGTCGGGCCGCTCCTTCGTGATGAGATCGAAGAACGCGGGCCAGCGCGGCTCGCCTTCGACGACCGTCGCGCCAAGCGATGCGACTGCCGCGCGACGCGCGGCGCACGCAGGATCGGTGTCGAATTGCAAGAGCGCGATCTTCGCCATGACGCGCTTTTCGAGCGGCGGGTAGCGCCGCCCCTTGCGGGGAACCGTGTCGCTCGATGAGCCACAAGTCAGAACTAGACCAGCTCAGAGCGAAGCGTGCTCAAGCGGCGGCGCCCGCAGGTGAAGCCGCGAACGAGCGGCAGCACGAGCGCGGCAAACTTACGGCGCGCGAACGTGTCGCTCGCCTCCTCGATCCGGATTCCTTCGTCGAGCTCGACGCCTTTGCGGTTCACCGGACCGACGCGTTCGGGCTCGCGGAGAAGCGCTACGTCGGCGACGGCGTCGTCACCGGATACGGAACCATCGACGGTCGTCGCGTCTTCCTCTTCTCGCAAGACTTCACGGTGCTCGGCGGTTCGCTGGGTGAGGTCTTCGCGGAGAAGATCTGCAAGGTCATGGATCTCGCCGTGCGCACGGGTTGCCCGGTCATCGGCATCAACGACTCGGGCGGTGCGCGCATACAAGAAGGCGTCGTCAGCCTCGGCGGATATGCGGAGATCTTCTGGCGCAACGTCCAGGCGTCGGGCGTCGTGCCACAGATCTCCCTCGTCGCAGGACCCTGCGCCGGCGGCGCCGTCTACAGCCCTGCGATCACCGACTTCATCTTCATGGTCGACAAGATCTCGCAGATGTTCATCACCGGGCCTGAGATCATCAAGACGGTGACCGGCGAGGAGGTGACGTTCGAAGAGCTCGGCGGCGCGCTCACGCACAACCGGAAGAGCGGCGTCGCGCACTTCCTCTGCGCCGACGAAGACGACGCATTCGAGCAGATCCGCCACTTGCTCTCGTTCCTGCCGCAGAACAATCTCGACGATCCGCCCGAGGCGGAGTCATCCGATGACCCGCGACGCACCGACCCAGGGCTCATCGACATCATCCCGCCGTCGGCGAACATGCCGTACGATATGGTCGACGTCATCCACCGCGTCGTCGACGACGGCGATTTTTTCGAAGTGCAGGCGCTTTACGGCGGCTCGCTCGTCGTCGGCTTCGCGCGCCTCGGCGGCCGCAGCGTCGGCATCGTCGCGAATCAGCCGGCGGTCCTCGCCGGCGTTCTCGATATCGATTCGTCGATCAAAGGTGCGCGTTTCGTCCGCTTCTGCGACGCGTTCAACATCCCGCTCATCACGTTCGTCGACGTCCCCGGGTTTCTGCCGGGCACGAATCAAGAGTTCGGCGGCATCATCAAGCACGGGGCGAAGCTGCTCTACGCGTTCGCCGAGGCGACTGTGCCGAAGCTGACGGTCATCACCCGCAAAGCCTACGGCGGCGCCTACGACGTCATGTGCAGCAAACATATCCGCGCCGATTTCAATATCGCGTGGCCGACTGCCGAGATCGCGGTCATGGGACCGCACGGCGCGGTCAAGATCATCCACCGCGATGAGATCGCGAAGGCGAAAAACCCGACCGCTCGCGAGGAAGAGCTCGTCGCCGAGTACGTCGAGCGCTTCGCAAACCCGTACGTCGCCGCGGAACGTGGTTACATCGACGACGTCATCGATCCGGCGATGACGCGGCCGGTGCTGTGCAACGCGCTCGAGATGCTGCGGACCAAGCGCGTCGCGCGGCCGGCTCGCCGACACGGCAACATACCGCTATGAGGATGACCGCCGACGAGTCCGCCGCGGTCGCACTCGCGCTCGCGGCGCTTCGCGCGCGATCCGCGCCGGCAGCAGCAGCGTCTCGGCGGAGAAGCCGCTGGTCGTCTAAAGCGCCGCGCGATCTCGAATCGATCGGCGGCGTTTCTCAAGCGAAACAAGATGGTCTTTCGCCTTGGGCCGGCGCAGCTCGACGCGAGGCGCTCCGCGACGATGTTTGACAAGGTCCTCATCGCGAATCGCGGCGAGATCGCGCTGCGCGTCATCCGCGCGTGCAAGGAACTCGGCGTCGCGACCGTCGCGGTGTACTCCGACGTCGATCGCGACGCGGCGCACGTCACCGCGGCCGATGAGGCGTATCGCATCGGGCCGCCGCCGGCAGCGCAGTCGTACCTCGATTTCGATGCGATCATCGAGACCGCGAAACGAAGCGGTGCGGACGCCATCCACCCGGGCTATGGATTCCTCGCCGAGAACGCCGCCTTCGCGCGGCGTTGCGAAGACGAAAAGCTTACCTTCATCGGACCATCCGCCAGCCTTATCGAAATGATGGGCGACAAAGTCGCCGCGCGCAACGCGGCCCGGAAAGCGGGCATGCCGATCGTGCCCGGCACGACCGAACCGGTGCGGTCGCCCGAAGATGCGAAGCGCCTCGCGAAAACGATCGGCTATCCGCTGGCGATCAAAGCAGCGGCCGGCGGGGGCGGCAAGGGACTGAAGGTCGCGCGCGACGCCTCGGAAGTCGATCAAGCGTTTTCTCTCGCCGCGAAAGAAGCCGCGACGTATTTCAAAGACGGCACGGTTTACCTCGAGCGATATCTCGCGCGGCCGAAACACGTCGAAGTCCAGGTGCTCGGCGACAAACACGGCAACGCGGTACACGTCGGCGAGCGCGACTGCTCGCTCCAGCGGCGGCATCAAAAACTCGTCGAGGAGACGCCGGCGACGATCGCCGACACCGTCCGGCAACGTCTGCTCGATGCCGCGCTCGGGCTTGCCAAGACGATCCGCTACGACAGCGCCGGCACGATCGAGTGCCTCGTCGAGGGCGACGAGTTCTTCTTCCTCGAGATGAACACGCGCATCCAAGTCGAGCATACGATCACCGAGGCGGTGTGGGGGCTCGATCTCGTCAAGGCGCAGATCCGCGTCGCGGCCGGCGAAGCGCTCTGGTTCTCGCAAAAAGAGCTCGCGCCGCGCGGACACGCGATCGAATGCCGCATCAATGCCGAATCCCCGGCTTTTGGTTTCCGGCCGAGCGCAGGGCGCATCGACGTGTTCGCGCCGTCGGCGGGCCCCGGCATCCGCGTCGACGCGGCGGCATATCCAGGCTGGGTCATCCCTCAAGAGTACGATTCGCTGCTCGCGAAGCTCGTCGCGTGGGGCGAGGATCGCGAGGAGGCGCGGCGCCGCATGCTGCGTGCGCTCGGCGAATTCGTCGTGAGCGGCGTCGACACGACCATTCCGTTGTTCGACTTGCTGCTCTGCGACGAGCGCTTCGTCCGCGGTGACTATGCGACGCCCGACGTCGAGTCGTTCGTCGATCGCCACAAAGAACGGATCGCGGCGCATGTCGCCGAGCGCAAATCGACGGCGATAGCCGGCACGATCGGCGAGCCATCGGCCGAAACCGACCAGGGCCGGACCGTTACCGTCGAAGTGAACGACAAACGTTTCGATGTGCGAGTCTTCGGCGACGGACCGGGCACCTCGAGCGCGCGCGCGAAAGCGCCCCGATTCAAGGCCCCGAAGAGGGTAGCGGCCGACGCCAACCGCGTCACCGCGCCGATGCACGGCATCGTGGCGGACATCAAGATCGCGCCCGGCGACTCGGTGCGCGACGGCCAGGTCGTCGCCATCGTCGAAGCGATGAAGATGATGAACGAAATCGTGGCGCACCGCGAGGGCGTCGTGAAGTCCGTGGACACGAACGTCGGCGACACCCTTGAGACCGGCGCTTCGATCCTGACCTTCGAGGCGTAAGGTGCGCACAGGCCGCGCGCGGCGCGTCTGCGAACAGCCGTCACATGCGCGAACGCTCGACGGATAGCGGCATCCCGATCGAACCGGTATACGCGTCCGCGGATGTCGCCGATCTCGACCTCGCCAACGAGCCGCTGCCGGGCGAATTCCCGTTCACGCGCGGCATCCAGCGGAGCATGTACCGCGGCCGCCTGTGGACGATGCGGCAATACGCCGGCTTCGGCGGTGCTCGCGAGTCGAACGAACGCTATCGCTACCTGCTCGCGCATGGCCAGACCGGCCTTTCAGTCGCTTTCGATCTTCCCACGCAGATGGGCTACGACTCAGACGCGCCGCAAGCGGCGGGCGAGGTCGGGCGGACGGGGGTCGCGATCGCGACGATCGACGACATGGCGGCGCTCTTCGACGGGATCGCGCAGGACGAGGTGAGCGTCTCGATGACGATCAACGCACCCGCCGCAATCCTCCTCGCCTTCTACCTCGCGCTCGCCCGGCGCCGCGGCACCCCGTTCGACAAGCTCACCGGCACGTCGCAGAACGACGTGCTCAAAGAGTACGCCGCGCGCGGCACGTACATCTACCCGCCGAAACCCTCGATGCGCCTCGTCACCGATCTCATGTCGTACTGCGCGCACGAGGTGCCTGCGTGGAACACGATCTCGGTGAGCGGCTACCACATCCGCGAGGCGGGCGCGACGGCGGCGCAAGAGCTCGCGTTCACGCTATGCAACGGCCGCGCGTACGTCCGCGCGGCGATCGATGCGGGTCTCGACGTCGATCGCATCGCACCGCGCATCTCGTTCTTCTGGAACGCGCACAACGATTTCTTCGAGGAGATCGCCAAGTTCCGCGCGGCTCGCGCGCTGTGGGCGCACATCGTGCGCGACGAGTACGGCGCGAAAGATCCGAAGTCGTGGATGATGCGTTTCCACACGCAGACCGGCGGCTCGACGCTCACCGCGCAGGAACCCGACAACAACGTCGTCCGCGTCACGCTGCAAGCGCTCGCGGCCGTTCTCGGCGGAACGCAATCGCTCCACACGAACGGTAAAGACGAAGCGCTCGCGCTGCCGACCGAGGCGTCGGCGAAGGTCGCGCTGCGCACCCAGCAGGTCATCGCCTACGAAAGCGGCGTCGCCTCGACGGCCGATCCGCTCGGAGGTTCGTACTACGTCGAGCGGCTCACGTCGGATCTTGCCAAGGCTGCGCGCTCGATCATCGACGAGGTCGACGCGCGCGGCGGCGCCATCGCGGCTATCGAGAGCGGCTGGATGCAAGGACAAATAGCCGACAGCGCATATCGCGCGCAGCAGTCGATCGAGCGCGGCGATACGATCGTCGTGGGCGTCAACAAGTTCGCGGACTCGCAAGCGGGCTCGACGCGGGTGCCGCTCCAACGCATCGATCCAGCGATCGAGCGAGCGCAGCGCGAACGGCTCGCCGCATTTCGCGCGGGCCGTGACGGCGAGCGCGTCGCGGCGCGTCTCGCCGACGTCAAACGCGCGGCCGAGACGGATGCTCCGCTCATGCCGCAGTTCGTCGACGCGGTCGACGAGGGCTGCACGCTCGGCGAAGTGTGCGATGCGATGCGAATCGTATTTTCGACGCACCGGCCTGTCGTCGTGAAATGATCGACGGCCGCGCGCTCGATCACGTCGCCATCGTCGTCGCTGATCTGGCGGAGGCCGAGCGCCGATACGCATCGCTCGGCTTCACCGTCCGCTATCGCGAGCGCGTCGAGGATCAAGGCGTCGATATCGTCGGCATGCGGGCCGGCGACGGCTCGATAGAATTGCTGCGGCCGGTCGCAACCGATTCGCCGCTCGTCCGCTATCTCGGCGACAAGCCATCCCGGCTCCACCACTTCGCGTACCGAGTGCCGGACCTCGTGGCCGAGCTCAAGCGCCTCGCATCGCAGGGCGTGCGTCTGATCGACGAACGGCCTCGACGCGGCGCGCACGGCAATCTCATCGCGTTCATCCATCCGTCGGAGACAGGCGGCACGCTCGTCGAGCTGTGTCAACCGCCAACGGACTCTCTATGACGGGCCGCGGCGGTCGAGCTAAAGCTCGACCGCTACAAGCCCATTGAGGCAGGTCCTGTACGGGCCCCGCCTAAACGCTTGATGCATGTCCGAAGCTTGGCAAGAGTCGGATTCGAAAGTGTTTGCGGACCTCGGCCGCATCTACACGCCGAACCGCGACGAGATCGAATCGACGATTCTCCGGCTCATCCCCGCGCGACCCGACGAGCGTTTCTGGTGCGTCGACGTCGGCGCCGGCGAAGGCTGGTTGAGCCACCGCGTACTGCAGCGCTTCAATGGCGCGCAGGTCATCGCGCTCGACGGCTCGCCGGCCATGCTCGCGCGAGCTCGCGAACGGCTCGCACCGTATGGACAACGCGCGATCGTCCGTGAATTCCGGCTCGAATCCGACGCCTGGATCGCGCCGCTGCCCGGCGGCGTCCGCTGTTTCCTCAGCAGCATCGTGCTCCACCATCTCGATCCCGAAGCGCGCTGGACGCTCTTCCGCAATCTCTACCGCCGGCTCGAGCCCGGCGGCGCGCTGCTCATGGCGGATCTCATCGCGCCGTCTAGCGAAGCCGAACGCGATTACGCCGCCGAGTTCTGGGATGCCGAGGTGAAGCGCCAGTCGACCGAGATGACGGGAAGTCTGCTCGCGTTCGATCGCTTCGACGGCGACCAGTGGAATTGGTACCGGCACCCCGATCCGGGCGATCGCCCGTCGCGGCTGCTCGATCAGTTGAAGTGGCTGGAAGAGGTGGGATTCGTCGGCGTGAGCGCGTTTTGGCTGCGCGCAGGTCACGCGGTGTTCGGGGGCTTCAAGGCAAGGCCCTGAGAGGCTAAGGCGCTACAGCCACCACGGGCGCTTGCTGCGAACGACGCCGTTCGCCAGGATCGGCACGACAATCGCCAGCGCGACCGCGCTGAGTATCCAACGCACGTGACTCGACTCCCCACTCCACCCACCGGTTGTCAATAACCCTATCATCGGAGCCGCCCGCCGCGAAGGTGATGGCTTTCCCTTTCGCATGGGCGTAAGCCCCATCACACTTAGGACTTTTTGCGCCCCGCCACACCGGACGAGGGCGCCTGCGCGCCCCGGAAAATGCGGCCGGAGCCCTCTGCGCGCTGCGAATCGTTCGATAAATATGGATAGATGGAAAGCGACACCGCGACCGAGCAGGTCCAGGCGCGGCCGATGCCGCCGCTCCGCCGCGCGTTCTTCGGCGCGGCGGCTCGCGTGCTTTCGGCGTTCGCTCGAGTGCTGCCCAAGCCGCGGACGGCGACGCCGATCGCGATCGACGACGCGCATGACGAAGAGCAGCGCTTCCGCTGGTTCGTCACAAGCAGCCAAGACATGCTCGTCGAGATGTCGGTCGACGGGCGGCTCATGTACGTCAGTCCGAATTGCGCTTCGATCGTCGGCTACGAGCCGCACGAACTTCTCGGCCGGTCGATCTTCGAATTCACGCACCCGGACGACCTCGCGCAGTCGAGCGCGTCGCTTGTCGCGACGGTCGGCGGCAAGCCCGTCGGTGTGAAGCTGCGCTACAAGCACAAGAGCGGGCAGTGGCGTTGGTACGAGGGCTACCGCCGGCTCTACCGCCGATCGAACGGCGACGTCCGCATCGTCACGATCGCGCGCGACGTCACCGAGCGGCGCAACGCCGAAGACGCGGCGCGACAGTCCGAAGCTCGGCTGCGCCTTCACGTCGAACAGACGCCTGTCGCGGTCATCGGTTGGGATAGCGAGGGTCGGATCGCAAGCTGGAACCCGGCCGCCGAATCGATCTTCGGGTTCACCGAGTCCGAAGCACTCGGCAAGGACGGGCAGGCGCTTCTCGGACGCCCGCGGCCGGGCGGCGCGCAAGGCAGCCGCGTCACGCGCGATGCGACGACGAAGGCGGGCACGCACATCATCTGCGAGTGGAACGACACGCCGCTCGTCGCAGTCGACGGCTCGCTCGTCGGCGCGACCTCGATGGTCCAAGACGTCACCGATCGCATGCGCGCGCAGGAGGCGCTGCGCGACAGCGAAGCGGCGATCCGCTCGCTGTACGAGGTGACATCCGCGCCGCACATCGACCATTACGACAAAGTCGACGCGGTGCTCGCGATGGGCTGCGCCTTCTTCCACCTCCCTTCGGGCATCATCACGCGCATCGACGGCGATGAGCTCGAGATCTTGTCCGCGCAATATCCCGACGAGCGCTTCAAGCGCGGCGCGCGCTTCAAACTCGCGACGATGTACTCCGGTCGAGTCGTCGCGGCAGGCGAGACGGTGGCGATCCACGACGGCCGGACGCCGGACTGGGAGAGCCATCCGGCGCACCAGACGTTCAAGCTCGAGGCCTACATCGGCACGCCGCTGCGCGTCAGCGGTCAGGTGTATGGCACGATCAGCTTCGCCGGGCCGGAACCGCGCGCGACGCCGTTCTCCGAGACAGAGATAGATTTCATCAGGCTCATCGCGCAGTGGCTCGGCCTCGCGATCGAGCACCGCAACGTCGAAGATGAGCTGCGGCACAACGCGCTTCACGACGCGCTCACAGGTCTGCCGAATCAGCGCCTCTTCTACGATCGCGTCCAGGTCGCGATGGCGCAAGCAAAGCGCTCGAATGAGAAGGTCGCGGTGTGCTTCCTCGACCTCGACCGCTTCAAGGTGATCAACGATACGCTCGGCCATCGCATCGGCGACGGGTTGCTCCAAGAGGTGTCGGCGCGCATCTCGACGACGCTGCGCGAAGGCGATACGCTTGCGCGTCTCGGAGGCGATGAATTCGTCGTCTTGCTGCCCGATGTCGGCGATGCCGCCGCCGCGGGCAAGATCGCGCAGCGCCTCCTCGACTCGCTCGAAGCGCCGGTTTCGATCGATGGTCGCGAGCTTTTCGTCACCGCGAGCATCGGCATCAGCCTGTATCCCGATGCCGGAGCCGACCCGGAGACGCTCGTCAAGCACGCCGACTACGCGATGTATCGCGCGAAAGAGGTCGGCCGCGCGACGTACCAGCTCTACACGCCGACCGATGCGAAATCGAACGAGCGGCTCGCGCTCGAGACGTCGTTGCGCCGCGCTGTGAAGAACGGCGAATTGCTGCTCCACTATCAGCCGCAGATCGACATCTCATCGGGCAAACTCGTCGGCGTCGAGGCGCTCGTCCGGTGGGAGCGGCCGGGCCTCGGCCTCGTGCCGCCGTCGGAGTTCATCCCGATCGCTGAGGAGACCGGGCTTATCGTATCGATCGGTTCGTGGGTCATCGAGGAGGCGTGCCGTCAAGCAGCCCAATGGCGCCAGCTCGGCTTCCCGGCGTTCAAGATGGCTGTGAACGTGTCGGCGCGTCAGTTCCGCCATAAGTCGTTCGTCGAGTCGGTCGATGCGGTGCTCGCCGCGCACGGGCTTGACCCGTCGAGCCTCGAGATCGAACTGACCGAAAGCATCACGATGCATGCGAGCGACGTCGAGCTGCTCGCGTTCGAGGAGCTCAAACGCATCGGCGTTCGGCTCGCCCTCGACGACTTCGGCACCGGCTTCGCGTCATTGTCGAATCTCAAGCGCTTTCCGGTCGATGTCGTCAAGGTTGACCGCACCTTCGTCACCGACTGCCTGAACAGCACGGACGACGCGGCGATCGTCAAGGCCGTCGTCTCGATGGGCCACGCGCTCCGCCTGCAAGTGACGGCGGAAGGGGTCGAAACGCGCGAGCAGCTGGCGTTCCTCCAGCTGCTCGGCTGCGACAGCGCACAAGGCTTCTTCGTCGGCGCGCCGATGCCGGCAGCGGATCTCGAACGGCTCGTCGCGGCGCGGATGGGCGTCTTTCCGGCCGCCTAAAGGTATTCGCTTCGGCGGCATCTATTTAGGTCGGCATGGACGAGCCGACGACGCCGCGTACATCGCTCGCACTCGCTGCATCCCTCGCCATCCTCTCGGTCACCGGTTGTTCGAATCATCGCGATGCGTTCGCTTACAGCGGCACGGTGCAAGCGGATTCGGCATCGGTCGGCTCGACTGCGGGCGGGCGCGTCACGACGATCGCGGTTTCCGACGGACAACGCGTTAGCAAAGGTCAGACGATAGTCGCCTTCGACGATCGTCAATTGCGAGCCGGCTATCTCGCGGCGATCGCGGCTCGCGATCAGGCATACGCGCAGCTCCGAGACCTCGAGGCCGGACCGCGCGCGGCCGATATCGCAAAAGCCGAGGCGAACGCGTCGCAGGCGGACGCCGCGTACGAACAGGCGCGCGTGAACCAGCCGCAAACGGTCCAGGCGGCGCGCTCCGCCGAGGAATCGGCGAAGGCGGATGACGCCGCCGCCAACGCGGCGAGCGCCAAAGCGACGCGCGACGAGGAGCGGTCTCAAACGCTCTTCCAGGAAGGCGCCATTTCAGCGCAGGCGATGGACGCATCGCACGCCGCGGCCGATTCGGCCCGCGGCGCCGCGCAAGCGGCAGATGCGCGACTTCGGCAAGCGGTAGCGCAACTCGATTCGGTCGAACACGGATCGGCCGCGCAAACCGTCAACTCGGCGGCGGATGCCGCCGCAGCTGCGCACGCAGAGCTGTCGCTCGTGCTCGCGGGAACGCGACCCGACCAATTGCAGCAAGCGAGAGCCGCCGCTCGGGCGGCAGACGCGAACGTCGCCGCCGCGTCCGCTCGGCTCGATGAAGCGCGTGTGGCCGCTCCTGCCGACGGCGTCGTCGACGGGCTCGACCTTCGGCCGGGCGATCTTGTCGCAGCGGGTGCGGCGGTCGCGCAGGTCGACGAGTTCGGCGACCCATGGGTCCGCATCTACGTGACGCAGTCGGACATGCAAACCGTCAAGGTCGGTGCGCCGGTGCGCGTCAGATCCGACGCGCTTGCCGGCCGCACGTTCGACGGTCGTATCGAGACCATCGACGCGCAAGCGCAGTTCACGCCGCGCGACGTGCAGACCGCGGAAGACCGCGCCGATCTCGCTTTCGGCGTCAAGGTCCGCATCGCCGACCCCGACCGTGCGCTCCGCGCCGGAACGACGGTCGACGTCGCGCTGCCGTGACCGTCACGATCGAGACGAAGGCGCTCACGAAGCGCTACGGCGTCCATACGGTCGTCAACGGCATCGACCTTCGGATCGAGTCGGGTTCGATCTTCGGTTTCCTCGGACCGAACGGCAGCGGCAAGTCGACGACGATCAAGATGCTGTGCGGGCTCGTAGCGCCGACGTCGGGAAGCGCGTCGGTGGACGGGCACGATATCGTGCACGATGGTGACGGCGTCAGGCTCGCGATCGGGTACATGTCGCAATCGTTCTCGCTCTACGGCGATCTGACGGTCGATCAGAACCTCGAGTTCTATGGCCGCGCATACGCGCTCGAGGCGGTTGCGCGTGAGCGGCGCAAACGCGAGGTGGCGGAGCTCACCGGCGTCGAACGCTTCAAGGACCAGCAAGCGCAAACGCTGTCGGGCGGATGGAAGCAGCGCCTCGCGCTCGCCTCGGCGTTGCTGCACGACCCACAAGTGCTCTTCCTCGACGAGCCGACCGCGGGCATCGATCCGGTCGCTCGTCGCGACCTATGGGATCTGTTGTTCAAGCTCGCGGGCGATGGCCGGACGCTGTTCGTCACGACGCACTATATGGACGAAGCCGAGCGGTGCACGCGCGTCGGCTACATCTACGACGGCGATCTCATCGCGCAGGGAACGCTCGACGAGTTGCGCGCGCTGCCGGGCGTCAACGCGCCTGGCACCGTTCGCTATTTCGTACGCTCGGATCGGGTGATGACGGCGTTCGCGCGTGCGCGCTCGCTGCCGTACGTCCGCGACGTCACGATCTTCGGCCGAGATCTCCACCTCGTCGTGTCGTCCGACGTCGACTCCAAGCGTGTCGCGTCGGACCTGTCTGAAGCGGGAGTGTCGATCGTCGAGCGGATCGAGCCGTCGCTCGAAGACGTCTTCGTCGCGTTGACGCGCGCTCGGGCGAACGTCGCATGAGGCGTCCGTTCGACCTTCGCGGATTCGGCGCGGTCTTGTACAAGGAACTGATCCACGTCGTCCACGACCCAACGACGCTCGTGCTCGCGCTCGCGCTGCCGCTCCTCCAGCTGCTCATATTCGGTTATGCGATCAACACGCGCGTCGAGCACATCGGCACCGCATATCTCGACGAAGACCACGGTCAGATCGCCGTACGTGTGCTCGACGCCTTGCGTGCGTCGCAGGATTTCAACCTCGTGTACGAGGCTGGATCGCGCGAGCAGCTCCACGAGCTCATCGTCGCCGACAAGGTGAAGATCGCGATCGACGTTCCGCCGAATTTCTCGGCCGACGTCATCGCGGGAAGACCTGCCCAGCTCCAGGTCCTCATCGACGGCTCGGACTCGTCGATCGCAGACGTCGCGCTCGCTTCGGCATCGTCGATCGGCTCGGCGTTGAGCGCTCAGCTCGACCCGCGCTTGAGCGTGACGCCGCAGCTCATCGACGTGCGGCCGAGGACGCTCTTCAATCCGAGCCTGCGCAGCGCGAACTTCCTCGTGCCCGGGCTCATCGGCGTCATCATGCAGATCATCACGATCTTCTTGACGGCGCTCGCGATCGTCGGTGAGCGCGAGCGCGGCACGCTCGACCAGCTGCTCGTGACGCCCATCGGCTCGACCGGTCTCATGCTCGGCAAGATCGTGCCGTACGCCGCGATCGGGTTCGTCGACTTCCTCGGCGTGTTCGCCGCTATGCTGTTCGTATTCAAAGTGCCGATCGCCGGTAGCGCGCTGCTGCTGCTCGTCCTCGCGATCGGGTTCTTGCTCGCGGCGCTCGGCTTGGGTCTGCTCGTCTCGAGCGTCGCACGCTCGCAGCTCCAGGCGATGCTCATGACGATGGGCATCATGCTGCCGTCGATCTTGCTCTCGGGCTTCTTCTTCGAACGCGACGCGATGCCGTGGATCATGCAGCTCCTCGGTTATGCGATTCCGCTGACCTACTTCCTCGAGATCCTCCGCGGCATCATCTTGCGCGGCGCAGGCCTTGCGGAGCTCTGGCCGTCGGTCACCGCGATGCTCTCGCTCGGCTTGTTCCTCGTGATCGTCGCATCGGTCCGCTTCGCCCGCACCACATCATGACCGCTTGAGAGACTGGGGAGCGGTCGAGATTCATCTCGACCGCCGCGGCCTCGCACGTAAGGAAAAGGGGAGCGGTCGAGATGCTCTGAGTAAAGGGGAGCGGTCGAGATTCATCTCGACCGCCGCGGCCTCGCACGTAAGGAAAAGGGAGCGGTCGAGTTGCTCTGAGTAAAGGGGAGCGGTCGAGATTCATCTCGACCGCCGCGGCCTCGCCTGGACGATAGGTTCAAGCGAAGTGAAGCCCTTATCATGAGATTTCACAGGACACCACCGCGCCTTGAAGACGTCGACTATGCTCAGGATTTAACGTACCTCATCACATTCTGCGTCGCCGACAGACGCGCGGCGTTTTCTGAGTCAACTATCGCGTCGATCGCGACCGAAGAACTGCGCCACTTTCGCGATGCCGGTTTGTACTATCTCTACGGATACGCCGTTATGCCCGACCACATTCACGCGGTCATGCGTCTGCGAAAGGTCGGCATCCACCTATCGAAGGTTGTCAGAACGCTGCGCGCCGCCATCACGATACGAGTTCGCAGACTTATCGATGGATTCGAGTGGCAGCGCGGCTATCACGAGCGGATCATACACGGTGTGAGAGAATGCCGAGAAACGGTCGACTACGTTCTTGCGAACCCTTTCCGGGCCGGCCTCGTAGCAGCTCACGAACAGTACGAATACTCAGGGATTGTCGATCGTTGGCGTTGACTCGGCTAGACCGCGGCGGTCGAGATGAATCTCGACCGCTCCCCCAACCTACGTGTTTTGGCCGCCCTCATCCCAACCGGTTAGACCGCGGCGGTCGAGATAGATCTCGACCGCTCCTCAACCTACGCGGCTCGACCGCTGCCATCCCAGTCGGCTAGACCGCGGCGGTCGAGATGAATCTCGACCGCTCCCCCAACTTAGTTGTCTCGACCGCTCCCCCAACCTACGCGCCTCGGCTGCCCCCAACCGCTCGCAGCGTTTAGTCGCCGGCGTCGGTGCCGACGAGCTCGATCGTGTCCTCGCGTTCGAGGGTCGGCGTGGTCGCCATAAGGCGACGGTTGACGAAACGGCCGCCGGAGCGGTTTGCGACGGCGAGGTAAAGCGTCGGGACGACGAGCAACGAGAGGAACGTCGACGTGACGAGTCCGCCGATGACGACGGTCGCGAGCGGTGCTTGCGTCGAACTGCCTGCCTCGATGCCGAACGCAAGCGGCAGCATGCCGCCGCAGGTCGCGAACATCGTCATGAGGATGGGCCGCAATCGCATCGGCCCCGCGCGCATAAGGGCGTCGCGAGCGGACAGACCCTCTTCTCGCAGCTGGCGCGTGAATTCGACGACGAGGATCGCGTTCTTCACCGCGATGCCGACGAGCATGAGCGAACCGATGAATGCGGTGAGGCCGAAGGCGCGATTCGTGATGAGCAGCGAACTGATGATGCCCACGAGCGACAACGGGATCGATGTCATGATGATGAGCGGATCGACGTACGACTCGAACTGCGCGGCGAGCAGCATATAGATGAGGAGTATCGCGAGGCCGACCGCCAAGTACATCCCGCTGAAGCTGTTCTGACCCTGGACGATCTCAGGGCCATATTGCCAGCGATAGCCGTCGGGCAGGTGCATGCCGTCCATGACGACCGCCGCGTCTTTGAGAATCGGCCCGAGCGGCCTTCCCGAGATAGGCGCTTGGATCTCGATATTCCGTTGACGGTTCAGACGGCTGATCGCAGACGGGCCGAAGCCTTGCGAAAGAGCCGCGACGCTGCCCAGCGTCAGACCGTTCGACTGCGCTTGCGATCCGCTCCCGACCGGGTTTGCGCCGGTCGGATCGTACACACCCGGATTCGAAGAACCGCCGGCCGACGTGGTCCCACCTGAGCCGTTCGCGGCACCGGCCGGCAGCTCGAGTTGACCCAGCGCGTTGAACGAGCGCCGCTGCGCCGCGGGCAGTTGCACGATGATCGGATATTGGATGCCGTTGACCTGGAAGAAAGAGGCCGTCGAACCATTCGTCGCCGTATCGATGAAGCCGGCGAGGTCGCCCGTGCCGAGCCCGGACATCATCGCCTTCGTGCGATCGATCGCGACATCGACCTCCGGCTGCGCTTCGGTCACATTCGTGTCGGGTTGACCGACGCCGGGTATCTGCGCGAGTCGCGACATCGCGTCGTTCGAAAGCGCCTGTAGTCTGTTGATGTCCGGTCCGAACAACTCGACCTCGAGCGCGGTCTGACCCTGCGATATCTGGCGCTGGACGATGTCGATGGTCTGACCGCGGACGATAGATCCGGCAAGCGCGGCGCGGAGCTTCGGATCCGAGCTCCTGCCGGAAAGCTTCGCGTTCCACTCGTGGACGAATGACGCCGCCGCGCTTGCGCTCGTTCCGGGCTGCAGCGTTACCTGCAGCGTCGCACGGTTCGTGATCGGGCGAGCCGACGTGAAGCCGGTCTGGCCAACGGTGGACCCGACCGCGACGACGCGTGGATCTTTGCGCAACGCCGACTCGATGACGCGAGAAACGGCATCGGTGCGCGCGAGCGCATCGCCGTTGGGCGTCTGCAGCCCGATGGAGACGAAGCGTGAGTCGGACGCCGGGAAGATCTCCGTCTGCACGACGCCCGCGAGCAGCGAGCCGAGCGCTATGACGAACAAGCCGATCGCACAGCCGAGCACCGCACGCGGCCGATCGAGGCAGAAGCCGAGCGCGCGCCTGTAGGTATCCTCGAACCGCGCATATCCGTGGTCGAATCGCGCGCCGAAGGTGCGGCGTCCATCATCGCCGTCTGCCGCCGTATCGCGACGGCGGAGGATGCTGGCGGAAAGCATCGGCACCGCGGTGACGGCGACGAGAAGCGAGATACCGACCGCGCTCATGACGACGATCGCGAACGGGGTGAAGATGAGCCCCTGCAATCCGGGGATGAGCATGAGCGGGAAGAACACGGTGATGACCGTGATCGACGATGCGAGGACCGCCGTGAAGATCTGCGTCGTCGCCTTTTCCGCCGCCGCGACCGGCGCGTTTCCCGCGCGCAGGAAACGCGAGATGTTCTCGATGACGACGACGGCATCGTCGACGATGAGGCCGACGCCGAGCGCGACGCCGCCGAGGGTCATGACGTTGAGCGACTCATGGAGGAGGTATGCGACGAAGAGCGTGCCGAGGATCGAGACCGGCAGCGATACGGCGACGATGACCGTCGACCGCCAAGAGTGCAGGAACAAGAGGATGATGAGCACAGCGAGCACCGCACCGTAGATCGCCGTGTGCTCGAGCGATGCGAGCGCGCTCAAGATGAATTCGCGCTGATCGAGCATCGTCTCGAAGTGCATCTGCGGATACGACTTGTGGATGTCCGCGAACTTCGCCGACAGCTCGTTGGCGACGGCGACGATGTTCGCGTCGGGTTGTGCCGTGATGTTGAGGAGCACCGACTGCTGACCGTTGAGTCGGGAGAAGACGCGCTGTTCTTGGATGCTGTCCGAGACGCTCGCGATGTCCTTGAGCCGTATCGCCGATCCGGCTTGGACCGCGATGACCGTATCGCCGACGTCGGCGGCGGATTTGTAAAGCGCGCTCGTGCGGATGCCGTATTCCTCCGGCCCGATCTGGATGATGCCGGCGGGAATGTCGACATTCTCGTTCGAGATGCGGTTCATGACGTCCGTGAGCGTCAGTCCGATCGCAGCGAGCTTGTGCTCGTCGGGCTGCACCATGATCGCGCGCTGCGCCGCGCCGGAGACGCTGACGCTGCCGACGCCATGGACCGAGGCGAGCTCGTCGGAGAGCTGGTTGTTGATGATGTCGGAGAGGTCGCGCTGCGTGCGCGCGGGATCCGTCACTTCGAGCGTGAGTATCGGCAGGGCGTTCGGATCCGCCTTGATGATCTGCGGCTCTTGCAGCGCAGGGTCGTTCGGCAGCGACGCGCGGATGCGTGCCACCTGCTGCTGGACGTCGACGGCGGCGACGTCGATGTTCGTGCCGTAGTCGAACTGGATGCGTACGCTCGAGACGCCCGGCGCCGAGGTCGACTCGAGGATGTCGATGCCGGACACCCGGCTCACCGCGTTCTCGATCGGCCGCGTCACGGTCGACTCGATCGTCTCCGGCGATGCATTCGTGTACAGAACGGTGACGAATACGACCGGGGGTGCGAACGACGGCAACAGCGCGACTGGCAAGCGTGGAGCTGCGAAGATGCCGAGGACGACGATCGCAGCCGAGAGCATCGTCACCGCGACCCTGCGCGTGACGGCGAAACGAGCGATGGACATTAGTGCGGGGAGACCTCGAGATCCACGATAATTAGGCTCCCGATTCAATGCGGGCGAGAACCTACCATTTTGTGCCGAGCTTCGCTCGGCCGGTCGAGATGAATCTCGACCGCTCCCAACTTTGCGCCCATCGAGCGTTAAGGCTGGGAATCGGCTGTGAGCTCTAGCGCTCCTCGCAGCGACCCGCCGCTCCTCTCGAGAGCGTCTCTCGCGCGCGCCGCGTCGACGCCGCGCGCGAGCATGTACGCCGCGATCTTCACGCGACCGCCGCTTTCATCCAGCGCTCGCGCTGCATCTTCTGCCGATGCTCCGGACGCGAGTTGCGTCAAGCGCAGCGCTCGAGCGCGCAGCTTGCGATTCGTCGGCGCGACGTCGACCATGAGGTTGCGATACACTTTGCCGAGACGCACCATGACAGCCGTGCTGAGCGCGGTGAGCGCCATCTTCTGCGCCGCGGCGGCCTTCATCCGCGTCGATCCCGTTAGCGCTTCGGCGCCGGTCTCGAGCACGATCGCGATCGCGACCGCTCGCGCGAGCGCACCGCGCGGATCGCTCGTGATGCCGATGGTAAGAGCGCCGCGCGCGGCGCTTGCTTCGATCGCTGCGATGACGTACGGCGCTGATCCGCTGGCGGATAGACCAAGCGCGACATCGGATGGTCCGATCCGTGACGCCGCGACCTCGGCGCGTCCTGCTTCGGCGTCGTCCTCTGCGCCTTCGACCGCACGCGTCAACGCCGCATCACCACCGGCGATGTGCGCGACGACGAGCGATGGATCGGTAGAAAACGTCGGCGGCAGCTCGGCCGCGTCGAGTACGCCGAGTCTGCCGCTCGTGCCCGCGCCGAAATAGTGGAGCCGTCCGCCGCTTTGCAAACATGAGGCGACCGCATCGACTGCGGCGCTCAGGCCGTCGAGTGCGCGTTCGACCGCAGCCGCAGCGAGCCGGTCCTCGGCATTGATGCGTACGAGTAGCGCGCGCGTATCAAGCGCGTCAAGATCTGCGGTCGACGGATTCGCCGCTTCGGTCGGCGGCAGTTCGTCCATTCGCTCCAGCGTACGATGGGTGAGCATCGCTCACCCCCGTACGCCGGCCTTAGCGTCTAGTGGAGAGGGGAGAGTTTGATCGAGGTGGCGCCGAGCGCTTGCGCGACGTCGTAGAACGCCTGGTTGCTGATCTCGTGGTACTGCAGATCGGCCTTCTTGCCGAATGCGGCGTTCGCATCGATATCGTCCATCACTTGGACGTGGATCGGGTGCGACACGGCCTTATCGAGCAGGAACTCGATCTGGAACGTGCCGTCGGGAGCCGTACCCGCTTTGGCGAGCGTCGTCGCGAGCGCCTTACCCGTCATCTTCGGATCGGCGGACGGAAGCTTGACGCCCTTGGCGGTCGCGATCTTGAGCGCATCGCCGACCGCGAAGTCGAACGTCTTGAGCCATTGCGTTACGTTCGCAGCGCCGTACTGCGCAGAAAGCTTCTTCACTTCCGCGGCGACCGTCGCTTTGCCGAGCATCGACGTGAGCGCTTTCGCGGTCGAGTAGTATTCCGCTCCACCGCCGGCTGCGACGAGCGCCGCAGTGACGGTCAACGCTGGCGCGCCCGAATAGATCGGTCCGCCATAGCGGCTCATCATCTTGCCGCCGACGACCGTGTCTTTGCCCATGTCGCGCGGCGCCGCCATCGAACCACCGGCCATCGAACCGCCCGCCATCGAGCCGCCGCCGGCCGCCGTCGTCGGCGCCTCAGTCGCTGTCGAGCTGCTGCCGCTGCCGCTTCCGGTGCAGGCCGCGACCGTTGCCGCGATGCCTGCTGCTAATGAAATTCCGACGAGAACGCGGGTGAACTGTTTGAACATCGCTCCTCCTCATATCGCCCAGCGGGGAGACGTGGCAAACGCCCCGCTTCCATCTATATACGTGGCAAAACGCCGCGCGGATTGGACGGAGCGCACAAGTTCGGACCGCGAACGCCCATCCCCCTGCCTCACGGAAGGGTTCTACCCCCAAATGCGCGCCATGAGACTGCGATAATTCTCTCCCGGCGTGATCTTCCCGAGAACCGCCGCGCGCGCTGCTCCGGTGGTCGCGGGCAGATGATTGATGTCGCCCGCGATCGCTTCGCATGCCAGCACGGCGAACGCGGTCGCCTCCTTCGCGTCTACCTCGATTCCGTAGACATCCGACCGTTCGACCCGCGCGTGCGCCGGCGGCTTGCCGACCGACGCCTGGAGCGTCTCCATAAGCGTCCGATTGTGGACGCCGCCGCCCGAGACGATGATACGTCGGCACTCGCTCGGCACCGCGTCGGCTATCGTCCGCGCCGTCAGCGCGGTGACCGTCGCGATGACGTCGTCAGGATGGAGGCCGAGGCGCCGGCCTTGCTCCCATACATGCGCCGCATACGCCGCGCCATATCGCTCGCGGCCGGTCGATTTGGGCGTCGGCCGGCTGAAATAGCCATCGTCGAGCAGTTCATCGAGCAAGGCATGCGCCGGGATTCCCCTGGCCGCCGCAGCGCCATCACGGTCGAAGTCGGACTCGCCATCGCTCGCGAGTCGGACGCAGGCATCGATCACCATATTCCCGGGTCCTGTGTCGAACGCACGTATCGCCGCTCGACCGCCGTGCGCTTCATCCGGCAGCAATGTGACGTTCGCGATGCCGCCGATGTTGAGCGCCGCGCGATATTCGTTCGGATCGGCGAACAGCACCGCGTCGACGAACGGCACGAGCGGCGCTCCTTGTCCGCCCAGCGCGACATCGGCGATTCGGAAATCGGCGACGCACGTGACGCCCGTTCGCGCCGCGACGATCGCGCCTTCGCCGATCTGGATGGTCACGCAGGTCTCGGGCGCGTGGTACATCGTGTGGCCGTGCGATCCTATGACGTCGATGCTCCCGAGGTCGAGCCCCCATCGGCGCGCAGCCTCGATCGTCGCGGCCGCGAACGCTTCACCGACGGCGGCGTTCAATTCGCCGAGCTGGACGATCGTCGTGCCGACCGATGATGACGAAGACAACAGACGTTCCCGCAGCGTCGCTTCGTAGGGAAGCGTTGCGAAGTGAAGCACTCGGATACCGAGTCCGCCGTGTGCTTTCTCATGCTCGACCTCGACCGCTGCGACGTCGATGCCGTCGGCCGACGTCCCCGACATGAGTCCGATCGCACGCATCACGCCGGGCCCAAGCGCTCGACGTCTTCGACGACCGCATCATGCACCGCACCGCGCAACTCGAACACCGGGTGCGGATCGCGCGTGAAGTATACGCGGTTCGTGAGCAGCGCGACCGTGAGGCCCCTATCCGGATCGACCCACAGTGACGTGCCCGTGTAGCCGGTGTGACCGAACGATCGCGGCCCGAAAAGCGAGCCGCACGACTGGCGCTGATCCGTACGCAGCGCCCACGCAAGACCGCGGCGTTCGTCGGCGCTGCGAGCCCACTCGCGGGTCGCGGCGAGCGATGTGTGCCGTGATAGCACGCGGCCGTCGGGGGCGATGCCGCCGTCGCGAAATGCCTCGCCGATGTCGGCGACCGCCGCCGCACGCGCGAACAGTCCGGCATGCGCCGATACGCCGCCCATCGCCCAACAATTCTCGTCGTGGACCTCGCCTTGGAGCAGTCGCCCTCGCCACGAGTCGCGTTCCGTGCACGCGATGCGGCTTCGTACGTCAGAAGGCGGATTGAAGCCGGCGTCGACGGCGCGCAATGGTTCGAGAACTCGCTCGGTGACGACGTCGGATAACGGGCGAGATGTCAGGCGCTCGATCGCGGCGCCGACGAGCATGAAGCCGAGATCGCTGTATGCGACCTTCGTGCCCGGCATCGACGTCAACGGCGTCGCGCACACGCGCGCGATGACCGCCGCGCTCGCGACTTCGTCGCGGAAGCTGACGTGCGCCGGAAGACCCGACGTGTGCGCGAGGAGATGGCAGAACGTGACGGATCTCCGGCGCGCGTCGTGGCCGCCGAATTCCGGGATGAGCGAGACGATCGAATCGTCGAGCGCGAAGCGGCGTTCGTCGAACAGCGAGAGCAGTGCGGTGCCGGCGAATATCTTCGTGAGCGACGCGAGATCGAACGGCGTCTCGGAGATGACCGGATCGCCGCCGGGGGTGACGACGCCAAAGGGAAGATCCGCGAGAACCTTGCCGCCGACGCGGACGTGGAGGACCGCCGCGGTGCAAACGCGTCCGAGGGCGGATTCGATGACCGCAGCCGATCTCGCGAGCGGTTTGCGCGCGGCGCGCGCGCCGGCCGTCTTGTTCATGAGACCGCCGACGTCGGAGCAGCCCGGGCGACGAGCGAAACGGGTAGCCTGCCTTTCGGTTCGCTTTTGCCCATCAAGACGTCGGCGACCGCATCGATGGTCGAATGGTCGTCGCCGTACGCCGCGAGCACGGCCGCCGTCGGTGGAGCGCTCGACGCGTCGTACGGTTCACGCGCTGCGACGACGACGAGGGGTTTGCCGGCCATCGCAAGACCACCGACCGCTCGTCCTTGGAGCGGATGGGCCCACGCGCGCCGAGTCACCGCGACGATGACGGTCGCGGACGCAGCCGCCGTCAACAGTTGCTTAGTCTCAAGCTCCGCGGGATCGAGGCCGAGGTTTTGGGTTTGCACGCGCGCCGGACTTCGTTCGTCGAGCAGGGCTCCGAGCGACGTCTGATGCTTGCCGGCGCTCTCGACCGGCGACGAGCCTGCGCCTGCGAACTCGACGACGAGGATCTCGTCGCCCTCATGAAGCGCGAGGGGCACGATCGACTGCTGGTCACGAACGAGCGTGATCGCACTTCGGGCTGCTTCAAGCGCGACGCCGCGATGAGGAGCGCTCCCGATGACGTCGAGCGGCGGCCGCTCGTCGGCTTTAAGCCCGCGATTTCGCAAGGCCTCGACGCGCGCGAGGCTTCGCTCGAGCTGGTCTGCATGGAGACGCCCGCTCCGTATAGCATCGCGGATCGCTGCGACGGCTTCCATAGCCGCCGGGATCGACGACGAATACGTGACGAGATCGACGCCCGCTTCGATCGCAAGGACTGCAGCTTCGCCGGCAGGATAGCCCCCAGCGATCGCTTCCATCTGCATGCAATCGGTACAGACGACGCCGTCGTAGCCGAGCTCTTCGCGCAGTAGATCCGTGATGACGGCACGCGATAGCGTCGCCGGAGCGCCCGAAGCGTCGATCTGCGGCAGGGCGACGTGCGCGGTCATGACGACGTCGACGCCGGCGCCGATCGCAGCTCGGAACGGCTCGAACTCCACCGAGCGCAAGCGATCGAGCCCGGCTTCGATGACGGGCAGATCTTTGTGCGAATCGACCGAGGCGTCGCCGTGACCTGGGAAATGTTTCGCGGTCGCCGCGATCCGCGAATCGTGCAACCCGACGACGGCAGCGGGGACGAGCGTTCGAGCGACCGGCGTTTCGCCGAACGAGCGGGTGCCGATGACGGGGTTGCGCGGATTTGTGTTCGCGTCGGCGACAGGCGCGAAATCGAGCGTGACGCCGAGTGCGCCGATCTCCTCGCCGATGCATGCGTAGACCGCTCGCGCGATCGCCGGATCGCCGCCCGCCCCGAGCGCCATCGCCGACGGCATAAGCGTGCCTATCCGGCCGATGCGGGAAACCGTTCCGCCTTCTTCATCGATCGCGATGATGAGCGGCGATCTGCCGGCGTTGCGAGCGGCCGATTGGAGATCGTCGACGAGCGAGCGCGTCTGGCGTGCGTCGACGACGTTCCGCGCGAAGAGCGCAACCCCGGCGAGCCCGCTCAGAAACTCGAGCGGCGCTTGCGCGGCTGTCGTCGCCTCGAAACCGGTGAGCACGAGACCTGCCGCCCGCTCGGCGATGGAAGACGCGTTCAACTCGACGTCACCATGACGCACGCTTTCGCTCAAGCCGCCTGCCGGCCTCGCGCCGCGTCACGTCAAAAAACGCCTCGACGCATGCGTCGAGGCGGGAGAATGCTAGCCCGGGTTGACCTTCAGCGGACGACGATCGACTCGGCCGTCATGACGCCGCCGATGACGGACCCTCGGACGTGCACGTGCATGCCAGGCCGCAGATCGGCGATGCTTCCCTGTTGGCCCCCAAGCTCGACCGAGGTCGTCGGGGTGAGGCTGATGCTCGTGGCACCGTGCTTAGCTTTGACGACGATGACGTTCGCCGTATAGTTGACAGAGTCGATCCGGCCGGCGACCGAAAACGCCTGCGGCGAGCCGCCCTGATCGGACGACGCGCTCGAAGCCGCGGGTTTCGGCGCGGCGATCGACACGGCGGGGCTGACGAGCGCCGGCAACGCCAGCGCGACGATGATTGCGAAAAGACGAGTGCGTGCGTTCATATCCATCTACCTGAACGGATAGAGCCGCAAAAGAGTTTCACCTAGTCGAGCCCGATATCCCACATCGCCTGCACGTCCTTGCGCGAGTAGCAGCGGAACGCGACGAGCGTCTGGGTCGAGAGGATGCCTTCGAAGGCCGCGAGGCGACCGGTCACGAGCTCGTCGAGCTCGTCATGCCGTTTGACGCGGATCACAGCGACGAGGTCGTATGGGCCGGCGACGCTGTAGACCTCGCCGACGGACGGCACGTCGAGCAGAGCGTTCGCGACCGATTGCACCTTTCCGCGCGCGACTGTCATGAGGACTATCGCCGTCACCATCTGCCGTTCATCCTCACATGACGAAGTCGATGTCGAACAACCGGGGCACGATGCCCGCTTCGGCGCCGAGCTGTAGGAAAAGTCGGATGCTCCTGCGTCCGTCGTCGCCGAGATCGACCGTCCTGCGGTTGACGTACATGCCGACGAAGGTGTCCGCCGTCGACGTCTCCATGCCGCGCGCGTAGCGGAGCGCCCAGCGCAACGCGTCTTCGCGATGCGCGAGCCCGAACTCGATGCTCTCTCGCAGCTGGCGCGATGCGTCGCGCTTCACGTCATCGGGCAACGCTCGTCGGATCGTGTTGACGCCGAGCGGCAGAGGCAGGCCGTGCTGCTCCCACCACCACGCACCGAGATTGACGATTGGCCGAAGTCCGAGCGCGCCGTGCGTCAGTTGACCTTCGTGGATGAGCAAGCCGAATTCGTGTTCGCCACCCGCGACCGATTCCATGATCTTGTCGAACGGCATGACGACCGGCTCGAAATCGCCGACGCAGAGGCGAAGCGCGAGGTACGCGCTCGTCATGAGCCCGGGAACGGCGACGCGCTTGCCGCGAAGATCAGATGGCGACGCGGGCTCGCGTGCGACGACCATCGGTCCGTAATCGCGTTCGCCCATCGACGCGCCGTGATTGAGGATCGCGTATCTGTCTGCGACGTACGCGTACGCGTGCACCGAGATCGCGGTGGTGTCGAGGCGTCCTTCTTTCGCCCACTCGTTGAGCGTTTGGATATCTTTGAGGATATGTTCGTATTCGAGGTCGCCGGTCTGGATGTTCCCGCTCGCGAGGCCGTAGAACATGAATGCGTCGTCGGAATCGGGAGAGTGGCCGAGCGTCAGCGTGCGCGTCGTCGTCGTCATGCGCGTCCTCATTCGCGCAGGAGTCGTTTTTCCTTGCCCGCAACTACAATAGAAGCCATGGAAACGAATGCATCTGACGCGGCAGCAACGCCGGCAGCAACGGTCACCGAGGAGCGCGTCCGCGAGGAACTCAAAGGCGTCGTCGACCCCGAGATCGGTCTCGACGTCATCAACCTCGGCCTCATCTATGACGTGAAGGTCGATGGCGATGCCGTCGCCGTCCTCATGACGCTGACCTCGCCCGGCTGCCCCGTCGCGGGCATGTTCATCGCGAACGTCAAGAACGCGGTCGAAGCGATCCCGGGCGTCGGATCGTGCAGCGTCGACCTCACTTTCGCCCCGCCATGGGATCCCCGCTCGCACGCCTCCGAGGAAGCGAAGATGATGCTGGGGATCTACTATTAGCGGCGCAGCCCTTTCGGTCTCCCACCTCACCAAACGTTACGGCTCGATGACCGCCGTCGACGACCTGTCCTTCGACGTCGCGCGCGGCGAGTTTTTCGGCTTTCTCGGACCGAACGGCGCGGGCAAGACGACGACGATCAACGCGATCGTCGGATTGGCGACGTTCCAGTCGGGGTCGATCGAAGTTTTCGGTCACGACGTCGTCCATGATTTCAGGGCGGCACGCGCGCGCATCGGGCTCTCGCCGCAGGAGTTCAACTTCGACCGCTATCTGACGGTCGAGGAAATCCTCCTATATCAGGGCGGCTACTATGGCATGCGGATGCCGCAAGCGCGAGCCCGCGCGAACGAGCTGCTCGAGCGCTTCGAGTTGACCGACAAGCGCCGCGTCGTGCCGCTCATGCTTTCGGGCGGTATGAAGCGGCGTCTTTCTCTCGCGCGCGCACTCATGCACGAGCCGCAGCTGCTCATCCTCGACGAGCCGACGGCCGGTATGGACGTCGAACTCCGTCTCGAGCTGTGGGAGTTCTTGCGCAGCATCAATGCCGGCGGCATGACGATCGTCATGACCTCGCACTACCTCGAAGAAGTCGAGATGCTCTGCAACCGGATCGGCATCATCAACCAAGGTAAGCTCGTCACGCTCGAGGAGAAGTCGGCGCTCATCGCGAGCCACGGTGACGCGTCGCTCCAAGACGTCTTCCTCGAACTCGTCGGACGGCGGACGCGTGGCTAACTTCGTCGGCCTTTGGGCGCTCGTCCGCCGCGAGATGAAGCGGACGATGATGGTCATCAACCAGGTCATCTGGCCGCCGGTCATCACGACCGTCTTGTATATCTACGTCTTCGGGTTCTCGCTCGGCCCCCGGATCAAAGATGTCGATGGGGTGCCGTACGTCGAGTTCCTACTGCCCGGTCTCGTCATGTTCAACGTCATCACGTCGTCGTACGACGAGACGTCGTCGTCGATGTTCCAACAGCGCTTCATGAACTCCATCCAGGAACTGCTCATCGCGCCGCTGTCGTACGTCGAGATCCTCGTCGGCTTTCTCGCCGGGAGCGTTCTGCGCGGCGTCGTCATCGGCACGATGGTCATGCTGCTCGGCTTCGGGCTCGTCCACTTCGTGCCGCGCGACGTCGGCACGTATCTCTATTTCATGGTGGTGACGTCGCTGCTCTTCTCCTCGTGCGGCCTCATCGCGGGTCTGCTCGGCAAGACCTTTGACAATCTCGCGATCATCAACACATTCGTCATCTCGCCGCTGACGTTCATCGGCGGCATCTTCTCGAGCTCGTCGATGCTGCCGCCGGCGCTCGCCAAGATCGCGAACGTCAATCCGATGGTCTATATGATCGATGGTTTTCGCTACTCGTACACGGGCGGGGTCGAATATGGACTTTTCGCCGACGGCCTCGTCGTGCTCGTGCTCGCGCTCGCCGCGCTCGCGGCGGCGTTCATCATGATGCAGCGGGGCGTCAACCTGCGCGTCTAAATCGCGCAATGTACAGCCGGAGGCTGTAGCGGTCGAGCTTTAGCTCGACCGCCGCGGTCTTGCTTCTAGTTCAGCGTCTTGCTCTTCGACGTGAGGACGGTGAGCGGTCGTCCTTCGAACGCTTCCACCTGCTTGCGCCGTTCTTCGGACATGGGCATCGAACGGTTCTTCTTCGTGTCGAACATGACTGCCGCGGTATTCACCTCGACGAGAAGCTTGCCCGTTTTCGCGTCGGTGATCTCGTGCTCCATGAGCCAGCTCGAGCGGCGCAGTTCGGTGACGCGTACCCCGACGAGCAGCTCGTCGCCGAGATGCGCCGGGGCGTGGTAGCGTGCGCTGAGCTCGGCGAGGACGAAGTCGAAGTCCGCGACGTCCGTGATGCCGGTGATCATCTGCCAGTACTCGTTGCGGGCTGCCTCGGCGTACGTCAGATAGACGGCGTGGTTGACGTGGCGCATCCCATCGAGGTCGCGGAAGATGACCTTGAACGGACGGACGTACTTGAAGCGGCTCTCGCTCACGTGATGAAGCTCCCGTGGATCACAGACGGCGGCGCCGCGAGCTCTAGAGCCCGCAGGTCACGGGCGCTTCGTCGGCCTCCTCGTCATGGCCTCGATGGTTGCGACCGCCGCCTGCGCGCCTTGTCGCAGCCGGACGTCTTCGGTCGTCTTCGCAAACCGTTCGAGCGCCGGGATGGCCTTAACGTCCTCGCGCTCGCCGAGCGCCCGGAACAGCGCGAAATTGGTCCGGAAGTTGGGGTCGCCGAGGAGACTCGTGAGGAACGCGGTCACACGCGCGTCACCTTTCCCGATAGTCCCGAGCGCTCCGATCGCGGCGTTGCGCGACGCTTGCGGCGCCCCGTATCTCGCGTAACGCTCCTCTAGAGCGATCGCGCCGCTCTTCTCGACGACCGCGTAGCCGTGCAGCGCAGCCGACGCGACAACGCCGTTGTTCGACGGCTCGGTCAACGCGCGTGCAAGAACCGCAGGGATGCCCGGCGCGTCGTATTGGGCGAGCGTCGTGACCGACGCCGCCGTCGTCGCGTACGACGGGTCGGACGCCGCTAGCCGCTCGAGCACCGAAATGGTCGCCGGATCGCCGCCGAAGTCGCTCAGCGCCCGAGCGGCCGCGGCTCGGACGTGCGCGCTTCGATCGCTGAGCTCAGCGAAAAGTACATCTCGCGCGCGATCGTCCGGCGCGAGAGCGTCAAGCGAGTCGGCGATCGCGGACCGTGCATCGTCAAATCGTTCGTTTTTGGCGAACCATTCTGCGTCCGAGAACTCCTCCGACGTCGGCTTTTGGTGCGCGATGAGCTGCTGTGCCGCGTAGAGCCGATCGAGCACGGATGGGGCATGACGCATCTGGTAGTCGAGATCGCTGTCGGATTTCTTGAACGTCACCTTCGACAAGATATTGTGGCCGGGGTCGAAGAGCACCATCGCGGGCGTCGACACGCACGGGATGTCGAATGTCTTCGTCCGGGCGTCGTCGTTGACGGTCGTCGTCGACGACTTGCCGTCCGCCGTCTGCGTCTCGATCGCGATCGGCATGGTGAAGACGGCCGGCGTGTTCCACGCCGTCGATTGCGTCTGATCGACCGTCACGTGGATGACGCGTGCAGCGTCATCGTACGTGTACGAGACGTCGTATTCGGGAAAGCCCGCTTTATAGAGCCACTCATCGACGAACCAGTGCAGATCCTGACCCGTCGTGCGCTCGACGGATGTCTCCCACTCTTGCGTGTTCGCGCTCTTCGTCGCGTATTCGCGCAAGAACGCGGTCTGCGACTTTCGGTATTCGTCGGTGTCGAGGACCGTGCGGAACATGTGGAGGACGAGCCCCGCTTTCGAGTAGCTGTCCGCATCGAAGAGGTCGATCGGATCGCCGTAGACCTCGGTGACGATCGGCCGGCGAACGCGCTCGTCCTCGTTGAATACTTCGTCCATCATGCCTTGACGGTCCATGTCGAAGGCATCTTCGCCGTGCGCATGCTCGCGATAAAGCGCCTCGTAGTACGTCGCGTAGCCTTCGTTGAGCCAGACCTGCCCCCAGTCTTGCATCGTCTCGAGATCGCCCCACCATTGGTGCGCGAGCTCGTGCGCGACGAGGCCTTCGCTATTCGTATCGAGCTCCGCACGGTGATCGTGGAGCGTCGTCGACGTCTGCGTCGTCGCCGACATGTTCTCCATGCCGCCGTAGGTGAAGTCGACGACCGCGGACTGCGCGTACTTCTCGTACGGGAACGGGTAGTCGTTGAATTGCTGGAAAAATGCGATCATGTCCGGCGTCGCGCGGAAGTCGTATGCGACCTCCGCCCGATCGGCCGGCGGCGCGTAGTACGTCACCGGCAGTTTTCCGAGATGATCGGTCCATTGTGCGAATGTGCCCGCGACGATCGAGATGAGGTAGGTCGAGTGCGGCACCGACTCGACCCAGTCGTAGGTCACGGTCTTCTTTGCGACGTCGTGGGTGACGCGCTCGAGGCGCCCGTTGCTGACGACCGTCTGCCCCTCGGGCACGCTGATGATCGTCTCGCTCGTCGCCTTTTCGTCGGGCCAATCGTAGGTCGGGAGCCAGAAATGGTTGTCGATCATCTCGCCTTGCGACCAGACCTCCCACGGTCGATCGGGATAGTAGCTGTCGGGGTGCACGAAATAGACGCCCTTCGTCGGATGGGTCGAGTATTTCGTCTCTATGGCTATCTCCGTTCCGACGTCCGCCGGCTTCGCCAAGAAGACGCGCAGCGTCTCGCCGAAGGTCTGATAACGGAGCTTCGTTCCATCCGGCTCGCCGACCGACGTGTAGTGGAGATCGGCGGAATCGAAGTCGACGTACGTCGTCGACGGATGGATCATCGTGACCGTATTCGTCACGTCGCCGGAGACCGTGCCGGCGACCTCGTCGAACGACGCGATGATCTTGACGTTGTCGAGCTCATACTCGTGGTATCGCGGCGGGTGGTAGTAGGCGTGTCCGCCGCCGAACGCTGTGCGATGATCCATGGGCGTCGTGGGAGCGGCATATGCCGATGTCGCGACAGACGCGCTAATGCACGCCGCCGCCAAGATGATGACGCGTATTTTCATGGGTTTGGTCTACGCGTCAGCGCTTTGCTCGGCCTCCCATAGCTCTGCGTTACGATAATTGTAGTAGGCCGAGTTGAAGGGAGCGGTCGAGATTCATCTCGACCGCCGTGGCAGGTCCGTTTGGTCCGCGCCAAAAACGCGTCGGCATGAGTTCGGATGCCGTTTCGCTTGCGCCGCCGAGCCGCGACGCCGCGTGGGCGCTCGTCCAGGAAAACGTCCGCGAAGAAGGTCTACGGCGCCACATGCTCGCCGTCGAGTGCGTCATGCGCGCCTATGCGCGCAAGATCGGTGAAGACGAGGACCGTTGGGGCATCACCGGTTTGCTCCACGACTTTGATTGGGAGATCCACCCGAACACCGAGCAGCATCCCGAAGAAGGCTGCAAGATGCTCGAAGGAGCCGGCTGGCCACCGGATATCGTCCGCGCGATCCGAGGTCACGCTTCGTATCTGAACGTGCCGCGCGATACTCAGATGGCCAAAGCGCTCTTCGCCTGCGACGAACTCACCGGATTCATCGGCGCCGTCGTCGCCGTGCGCCCGAACAAGTCGATCCGCGAGGTCGAAGTCAGGTCAGTTCGCAAGAAACTCAAGGACAAGAGCTTCGCCGCGAAAGTCAACCGCGAGGAAGTCGTACAGGGCGCGCAAGAGTTCGGCGTCGACCTCGACGAGCACATCGCATTCATCATCGCCACGCTCACCGAAAACGCTGCCGCCCTCGGGATGTGACGTCACTCGGCCCTGATTTACGGTAGCGGGAACACTGCCACATCTCGGGCGCAGCAGCCCGGAAGCGATATCATCCGCCTGAGGCTGCCGTCGCTCGAGAAGTATTCCTCGAGCGCGTTGTTGGCATTGTCGGCGACCCAAATATTGTGAAGGGCGTCGTGTGCAGCGCCGTCGGGCATCCCAATTTCGCTGAGTTGGTTTATCAGTAAGGTCTGCAATGAGAAGACGTCGACCACCGGCACGTGCGGCTGGGTGATGATAATGCGGCCTTGCTTGTCGAAGTTGAGCGATTCAGGCACGTCGGTCAAAGGCGTGCGAAGCGGATCCGGGAACTTCACCCCTTTGGGATAGCGGTCGATCCTGTAGCCCGACGCCGTTTGAACGCCCCAGAAGATGTTCTGCTTGTCGTTGATCGCGATGCCCCAGCCCGCGACGGCATTCGGGTCGAGCAACTGCGACATCGGATTCTGCGAACCTTTCGCGTAGACAAATATGGCGGGGATAGCTCCCGTGGTCGACACGTAGACGGTGCCGTCAGCGCCAACGGCGACGTCAACTGGCTGTTGTGGCGCGAATAGGAGATTCGTGCGCTGCAGCGATCCGGCGGCATATTCGTCGATCTCGAAGTTCCCGTTCGCATCTCTCACCGCGTCCGTGACGTAGAGAGCGTCGTTCGAATCGGTCGTGATGCCCTCCGGGTTGACGAAATCGCCACTGATGAGCCCGATAAATCTTGCTCGCGATGCGCTGTAGACGAGCACGCAGCCGCATTCCGGCTCGCTGACGTAGGTGAAAGGCGCGCCCCCGGCGCCGCGATCCATCCATGACTGTGCGCGAGCGTGCGGCGAACCGGGCGCAGCTGATGTCGTGTCGAGGACGGTCGGGGCTGGTACGGAAGAGGCGGCACAACTGCTGAGAAAAGCCGCGAGTGCGGAAACGATGATGACCCGACGGAACATGACGACCTCCTTGCGCGGACGCGCAGTCGCCTTTGAGGGACTCGGCGCTTCCAGTAGCTCCCAGTGGCACCTTCAGACGTTTGGCCTAGTCAGGCCCAGCTTGGGACCGTCGAGGGCGAAGGTGCCGGAAATCCGAACCCTAGCACCATGTCGTTCACTGACGGCTCCTACACCGGTAAGATCCCCGAGATCTACGATAGCAACCTCGGAAAGCTGCTCTTCGTGCCCTACGCCGAAGACGTCGCGCGGCGCGCAAAGGAACTAAACGCTCGCCGCATTCTCGAAATCGCCGCCGGTACCGGCATCGTCACCGAGGCGCTCGCGCGCGCCTTGCCCGATGCAACGATCGAAGCGACCGACTTGAACCACGCGATGATCGATTTCGCGTCGTCGCGGCGAGCGAACAAGGGAGTCAAATGGTCGGTAGCCGACGCGCAACAGCTTCCGTTCGACGACAAAGCCTTCGACCTCGTCGTATGCCAGTTCGGCGCGATGTTCTTCCCCGATCGAGCCAAGGCGTTTCGCGAGGCTCGACGTGTTCTCGCGGCCGGAGGAGCCTACATCGTAAGCTTGTGGGAGGGCCTCCAACGTAACGACGTCGCGCGAATCGTCTCCGACGCGGCGAGGTCGGTCTTCCCCGATGACCCGCCGTTATTCTTGGAGCGCGCGCCATACGGTCACGGTGATCCAGTCGCCATCGAGCGCGAGCTGCGAGCTGCCGGGTTCTCAAACGTCGCATTCGAACGAGTCGAAAAACGCACGCGCGGTTCTTCTCGATCTGGTGCGCGTGGATACGTCGAGGGAACACCGCTGCGCTTCGAGATCGAGGCGCGCGACGCGCGGCGCCTGCAAGGCGTCGTCGAAGCGGCGACAGAGGCGCTCGAAAAGGCGTACGGGGGCAGTGCCATCGACGGCTCGATGTCGGCACTCGTCTTTACCGCGAAGAGATGAATTAGCGGGACATCTGTCGCTGCACCATGCACGTGTCGCAATCTCTGGAGCGGGGAACCGCTCCTCTTAGCCGATGAAAATGTCAGTGGGACCCGCTTAATGACCGAACGGGATACGATCGACAGATTGCTCGAACACGGGAAGCTCGCTGAAGCGTTTCAGACGCTCGCCGACGCGTGGAACCGCGAGCCGAGCCTCAACTCCGCGCAGTTCGTCATCGCGAAATACGAACGCCACCGCGCCGACCTCGACCTCATCGCGTGCCGGCTCGCAATCCTGCGATCGGTGACGGTCGAACCGCTCGTTCCCCTTCTTCGCGCGGCAGCGTACGTCAACGGCATCGACCTCGAAGTTCGAGTCTCGGACTTCGACACGTACGCGACCGAGATGCTCGACCCGCGCAGCGCGCTCTACGAGTTCCAACCGCGTGTCGTGCTGCTCGCCCTCAACACTGCGTCGGTCGCGCCGCAACTGTGGGCGCCCTCGGACGATTCCGAATCGCATCTGCGAACGGTCGCCGACGACACCGTCGCTCGGCTGACGCCGCTGCTTCACGCGTTCCGAAAGAACTCGCAAGCAGACCTCATCTTCCACTTGCTCGACTCGCCGGATCTCACGACGCGCGGCTCGCTCGAGTCGCACGCAACCTTTGGTCAGCGCGCGGCGATCGAGAGCGTCAACGAGCGCCTCGCGGCCGTCGCGCGCGGCATGAACGGCATCCATCCCCTCGACTACGATGCGCTCGTCGCGCGTCACGGCCGACGAGATTGGTTCGACGAGGGCAAGTGGGAGCAGTTCCGCCTGCCCGCGACGGCGCCCAACTTGCGTCACATCGTCGACGAGTGGCTGCGCTTCATCCAACCGGTCATCGGCGCGGTCGTCAAGGTCGCGGTCGTCGATCTCGACGATACGTTGTGGAAGGGGATTGTCGGCGAAGACGGCTTCGCGCGGCTGAAGATGGGCTCCGATCCTCCCGGAACGCCATACCGCGCGCTGCAGCGCGCGCTGCTCGCACTGCGCGAGCGCGGCGTCGTCCTTGCGGTTTCGAGCAAGAACGACGAGGCCGATGCGATGGAGGTGCTCGAGAAGCATCCGGACATGCTCGTGCGGCCGGCGCATTTCGCGACGCTGCGGATCAACTGGGAGAGCAAAGCGGAGAACATCCGGTCGATCGCGAGCGAGCTGAACATCGGTCTCGACGCGGTCGCGTTCATCGACGACAATCCGGTCGAGCGAGCCGAGGTCCGGGCGATGCTGCCGCAAGTGCGCGTCCTCGACCTGCCCCCCGAGCCATCGAAATACGCGCGGATCGTGCTCGAGAATCCGTTCTTCCAACGCGTCACCGCAGCTTCGGTCGAAGACCGTCAGCGCACCCAGTTCTACAAAGAACAGGCACAGCGTGCGACGATGCTCGCGTCTGCCGGATCGAAGGAGGAATTCTATCGAAGCCTCGGTCAGGTCGCCGACATCGCCGCCGCGAACGATCTCACGCTCGGCCGCGTCGCGCAGCTCACACAGAAGACGAACCAATTCAACTTGACGACGCGACGTTATGGCGAAGCGGACATCGCACGCTTCATGAGTGATCCGAAAAGAAAACTTCTGACGATCAAAGTGAGCGACCGCCTCGGCGACAACGGCATCGTCGGCACCGCGATCACCGAAGACGATGGCGACGTATGCAGGCTCGACACGTTCTTGCTGAGCTGTCGCGTCATCGGGCGAGGAATCGAAACTGCGTTCATCGCATACATCGCGGACCAAGCGCGTCTGCGCGGGAAGTCACGCCTCGTGGGGATGTTTTGCCCAACCGCCAAGAACGAGCTCGCAAAGCACTTCTATGAAGACCACGGCTTCCGGCGCATCGCCGACGATGCGGACGGCTCCGTGTGGGAGCTCGTGCTCGCGAACAGCGATCTCAAGGCGCCGGAATGGATCACGGTAACGCCGGCGCCAGCGGTGCCGGCGTAAGTCCGACCTTCGCGGTCGTCCAGCAGATCGCCGCGGGCGTCTTCGGCGTCGCTGAATGCGACATCTCGCCCGAATCCTCGCCGCAGACAGTCGAACGCTGGGACTCCGTCCAGCAGATCTACCTCGTCCTCGCTCTCGAAGAGCGTTTCGGCGTACAGCTCGCGCTCGAGGATATCGAGGAATTGAAAAACCTCGGCGATATCGCCAAGGCTATCGACAAGAAGGTGTAGCGGTCGAGCTTTAGCTCGACTGGACCGCTTCGACCGGTGTCTTCGCGAGAACGCGCGCGGGGCAGCCGACCGCGATGCTGTTCGGCGGTATATCCGAGACGACCGATGAGCCCGCGCCGATCGTCGTGTTCTTGCCGATCGTGACGCCTGGCGCGATCGAGCTGTTCGGCCCGACGAGGACGCCGTCTTCGATCGTCACCGGCGCGTAGCCCATCGTGACGCCGCGCGGCGAGTCTTTGTCGCGCTTGAGCTGATTGGCGCTGATGGCGACGTGCGCGCCGATGTGCACGCCATTGCCGAACGTGATGCCGCCCGCTCCGTTCAACACCGAGTACGGGCCGATCTCGCAATCATCGCCGACCGTGATGTGTCCGGCATAGTTGTTCCACGCGCCGCCCGCGCAGCTCAAGTATGCCCCGACGTCGATGACGCAGTTCTTGCCGTACTTGAACTTGTCTTCGCCTCGAAGCGTGACGCCCTCGGCGATCGAGATGTCGGGCAGGCGGCTGCGCGCCGGCTGAACGGCTTTGCGGAATCGGCGCATGAAGCGGTTGATCAAAGCGCGTTCTGCTACGCGTTCGCCGCCGTTCGTTCCTGGGCAACGGTCAGGTCGACGTCGATCCGCGGACCATCTCGCGCACGATCGGGAGCATCACGTCGACCGCGTCGAGCAGCTTCGCGGGTTTGACGGCGGCCGTCTGATCGGTCAGCACCGCCGGGAGACGTCGCACGACGATGTGCGCCTCGCGCCATTCGTCGTTCATCTCCGCGGATAGCGTCTCGCCCGCTGCCTTTGACTTGCTTACTTCTTCGAGCCCGCGCGTCTCGCCGTCGAGCGCCGTCGACGATGGGTAGAATATCGTGAGCGGCCCTTTCGTACGTGCGCGAAGCAGCTCGCACAAGCGCTGAAATCCGAGGACCTGAACCTTGAAGAGTTCTTCAAACCGCCCGGTCTCGAACGGTGCGCCCTTCTGCCGGCGCAGCTGGGGTGTAGCGAAGTAGTAGACTTGATCGAAGTCCCATGCGAGCCCGTTCAATTGCGTCGCCGGATCGTCGCGCACGTCGAAGCGCCGGACGGTGCACGACGAAGCCCCGACCTCGGAATTCATCTCCTGCGCTTCGATCTCCCCGACGAGATGCGTGATAGTGACGCGACCGCCGCCGGCGGCGATGATCTTCGCGGTCGCCGCGCCGAGGCCGCGCGACCCGCCGACGATGAGCGCATGCGTGGCTGCGAATTCGTCGCCGCGGACGAGGCCGGCGAGATCTCGCACGCTGCGCTGCTGGACCGGCGGTTTGCGCGCGAACGCGTAGGCGGATCCGCTCAGCCCGCTCCCTTCGACGGCGATGTCGACGATGCGGAAGCGATCGTCGACTTTGCGCACCTCGAACTTGAGCGCTCCGTCCTTGGCGGACGTGTCGGTGAGATCGACGTCGAACCGGCTGAATATCGAGTGCATCCCCGGCACGATCATCCCGACGAGCGCCGAAAGCGCGGCCAGACCTTTGACGCGCTCGGCGCCGAGCACGCGAGCCGCATTCGGAAATTCCTCGACGATCCGTCCGTCGACCATCGACGGCAACAAGCCGCTTCGACCGAGCATGTCCTTGGTGTCGAGGATGATCGGCGTCTGCGGAATCGCGATGGGCGTGCCGGCGACGGGCGGCTTGGCCCGCGGCGCTTGCGGCGTGAATCGTAAAGCGACGGCGAACGCGACTTGGCCGTCGACCGACAGCGCGATGCGCGTGATGTCAACTGTCCGCTCGGCGACCTCGAGCGACACGCTCGTCTCAGGATATATGAAACGCGTGAAGCGCGCGTCGATCGACGTCGGAGCGGTTACGATGATACGACGTTCGCAGAGCACGTCGAGCGCCCACAATACGGCGTGGATCGCGTGGACGATCGGTTCGCCCGGCTCTGTCCTTCGCGCGGCGACGCGATCGACGTGCATCGGATTCGCATCTCCGGACAATCGCGCGAACGACTGTTGTCCGGCCATGCTGAATTCGCGCGTGGCTACTACGTCGCCCATGTGTCAAGCACTTCGGCGGTCGCCAATCGACGGCCCCTTTGCATGCCGCCTCGCGTCGTCGCCCCTCAACGGAAGCGAGCGCCGCTTCAACTACAGCGCGACCCACGCACCATCCGCCCGCAGCCCATATCTTCGCTCGGCACGGGTAACTCATGTCGGGTAGGTGATGCACGAACGCGCCGCCTGCCATCAGCGAAAAGAGAAAGGTGAGCTGCATGAATTTGATCCGAGTCTCGCCGATCATCGGCATCGCAACCGCTGTCGCACTGACGACCACAGCGATCGCCCGTCCGACCCCGGCGGCACATCCGCCGGTCCCTAACGTCAGACCGCCCGTGCCGATCGTACATCCCGTCCCCGTGCATCCGATGATCTTCCACCACGTCGATCCGATGATGCGCATCGCGCCGCTTCCGGTAGTGCCGCGACAGACGCACAACGTTCCGGTTGCCGGACCGAACACGAGAGCAACAGGCGCGCGTCCGCTCACGCCGAGACCTGCCGCACATCCGGGGCCGAGACCCGTCACTCGACCGATAATCCGAGTGCCGGTACCGACCGCGCCAAAACCGCCGGAACCGATACCCCTGCCGCCGAGGCCGATAGTAAGGCCCCCCGCATAGGCACCCTCGCGGTGTAAAGGAGATGACACGAGGCCGGCTTGGTTTTGCCGGCCTCGCCGCGTTACACGGGCAATCCGCGTGCCAAGACGAAGATATACAGCGCCAACATGATCAGGTAGAGGACGATCGCGACGGGCTCGATCCTGAGCGGTTCTCCGGGTGCTCTTTTTAGTGTGAATCCGTCGCCGGTTCTGTACAGCGAGAGCGCGACGACATCGATGTTGCCGATCGTCGCGAGCATGCCGTAGAAGACGACCATCGGTTGTCCGCCGAAACCGCCGAGTGCAGTCAACAGCGTGCCGGCGAGGAGCGGAAGGTAGAACGAACGGAGTATTAAGCGACGACGATCGCGCGGCGTATCGAGCGGCTCGGATTCGGGTGCGAGGCAGAGCATATCGTGCGCGGCCGGCCGCGTGAGAAAAATCAGAGCTGCCCAACCGACCGCCGAAACGAGATAGCGCCCCCATGTGGGCACGTGGAGCAGGTCGGCGATCTGCGCAGTATCTCCAGCGGTCAACCACGGCGTCACGATCAGATAGTTGACGAATTGCATGATACCGAGCCACGCCATCCAGAAGAGCAGCAGCTGGCCGAGGCTATAGCGCGGTACTCCGCTTCGATACCATGCCCTGAAAAGCAGACCGAGCATGAGGCTGACGACCGGGCCGGCAGCGAGAATCGCCAGGCTTTGGTGAATGGTGCCGGTCGGATTGTCTTCGTAGAAAGCGTAGATCTTGGGCGAAAAGCCGAACGCCTGCGCCATCAGGCCGTGACCGGTTTCGTGCAGCGCGGCCGTCAAGAGCTCGGCGAATGCAAATCCCAGAGCAGAGTTGACGAACAGGGCTGCCTTGCTCACAGGGGATACGTTTGGCACCCGCATAGGCCGCCCTTTGGCGAGGACCGCGCGGGCCGGGTGCATAGGGGGTGGGCTCGAGGGGTCGAACTAGATTCGTTGACAATGATCTCGTACAGAGTCGACGGCCAGTTCGTCATTCTGACGACGGACGGCAAATCAGATGAACGCGAGCGCGCTAATGTGTTCGAGGCTCTTCGAGTCGACCCGAAGGTACCTGACGGCGCATTTCTCATCATCCACATACGTGACTACGTGGTCCGTTTGACGCAAGCGGAGCTTGAGTCTCGGGTTCGCTCGATGGTCGAAGCGCTCGCACCCAAAATCGGCGTAGCCAGCGCGGTTCTCGTCGGAGACGCATCGCTGCGGATCGGTCTTGGTCTTCAACTCGTCGCCGGGAATATGAACTTCCGCGTCGGCGTCTTCCATGACGAGGCGAGCGCTCGCAAGTGGCTCGCCCCGGGTGCGCCTCGCACTTGACAATCGTCACGAGTTCGTGCATCATACGTCTGTAGGTCTTTAAAACGAAATAAGGTGTTCGCGAGCCGGTGCGCTGAGGGTGCGACCGGTTTTTTTGTTTTATGGAGGTAGCGGTCGTGGTCAACGATCGAAGATGGGGTCTGCTATGCCGGTGGGGTGTCACGGCCGCGGTCGCCACGGGATTGACGATCTGCGTGGGCTCGGGGTCAAGCGCGTCACCCGACCGTGCTGCTCGCGTCAACTCCTGGACGACACCGCACGTGCTGACAATCGCTGACGGCGGCGACCCGAGCACGCTCAACCCGCACTTCAGCGAAACAGCTTCGACCGCCAACCTGTCTGAGATGACGATGGCGTGGCTGCTCCGCTGGGACGAGCACAACCGCATGTATCCGGAACTCGCGACCGAAGTGCCGACCCGCGCGAACGGCGGCGTGAGCGGGGATGGGCGCACGATCACGTACCACTTGCGCAGGGGCGTGAAGTGGTCGGACGGCATGCCATTCGACGCCGATGACGTCGCATTCTCGATCAAGGTCGTGAACGATCCCGCGAATTCCGAGTTCGTGCGGTTTGACCAGATCGCGAAGGTGGATGAGCCCGACAAATTCACGGTCGTCATCCACTTGAAGAAGCCGTACTCGCCGTCGACCGAGTCCTTCTTCTCCAGCTGCTGTGCCAACCCGTGCATCCTGCCGAAACATCTGCTCGCGCAGTATCCGAGCATCAACAACGCGCCGTACAACGCGCTTCCGGTCGGTATCGGGCCGTTCAAGTTCGAGCGCTGGGATCGATCGAAGCAAGTCGTTCTCGTGGCGAACCCTTTGTACTGGCGTGGGCGGCCGAAGCTCGACAAGATCGTCTATAAGGTCATCCCAGATCGCGACGAGCTGTTGTCACAACTGCAATCGCACCAGGTCGACATGTGGTATCAGTTCAGCGGCAAGTATTTGACGCCGATCCAAGCCCTCAGCGGATACACGGTCGTCCGCCAGCCGAGCTACGCGTATAGCCACTACGATTTCAACCTCACGCACCCGGTCCTCGCCGACCCCGTCGTGCGCCAAGCGCTTCGGCTCGCGCTCGACCGCCAGGAACTCGTCGACAAAGCCGAGCACGGGATCGGGACGGTTCAAGACTCAGCGCTGCCTCCGACCGCGCCGTACTTCTTCGCTCAAGAGACGACGCCGTATGATCCGGCGAAGGCGAACGCACTGCTCGACAAAGCCGGCTGGCTGCGCGGTGCGGAGGGTATCCGCGCGAAGAACGGCGTCAAGCTCATCCTCAACGTCGCGACGCAAGCAGGTGCGCGCGACGTCGACGATCAGCTCGAAATCGCGCGCAAGGATTGGAGCGCGATCGGCGTCGGTATCGACCTGCACCACTATCCGCCGGCCTTGATGTTCGCGTCGCGGCAGCAAGGCGGCGTCGTATTCGGCGATGACTGGGACGTCGTCACTTTTGCGTGGGCTGCCGACCCGCTCGGCGACTTCTCTGCGATATACGGCTGCGACGCGTTCCCGCCGGCAGGCCAAAACGACGTTCGGTGGTGCGATCGGAGCGCGCAGACGGCGATGGACGCGCTATTCGGGCACTACGATCAGTCCGAGCGCAACGCGGATCTCCGCGTCTTGATGCGCGCGTTCGTCGACGACGTCCCATCGATCGTGTCGTTCGTCCGCGTCGATCTGTTCGGGTACAATAAGGACCTGAAAAACTACGAGCCGAACAACGTGACGCCGTTCGACAACATGATGGACGTCGACATCTGACCTATTGGGTCTGGCGCTCGTAGGCTCCGATGTCGCAGCCGGGCGGGTCCCCTTGATCCGGCCGCGACATGCCGCGCTGGTCGGTCTTCAGCAAATGGCCGGCCCAATCTCTGCAACCGCCCCGATTGCCTGCGTCGATAGCCGGGCTTAAGAACAGCAGCGCCATGGTCTGCGTCGGGCCGCCGTTGTCGTGGAGCGATCCGAGTCTCGGATCGACGTTGTTCATGTCGCCGGCGCCGTCGAGATCGCACGTCGCGTCGCTGCTCAGGTTGAACCCCTCGGTAGCGAGTGGCGAGCCGCCGCAATTCTGCGGAGTGTTGTTCGCGATGATGTCGTTTTGTACGTAGATCGGCAGTCCGAAGTGATTGTAGACGCCTCCGCCGGGAGAGTGTCCGAAGGCCGCCTTGTTTCCGGCGATCGTCGTGTTATCGATTTGCGCGCCGCCGTTGAGTCCGAACAGCAGCCCGTTGTGTATCGCACCACCGACGCCGGCCCGGGCTTCGTTGCCGTTAAACGTACTGTTCGCTACGTGCAACACGCCGTAGTTGAAGATGGCGCCGCCGCCCCGTAGATCTCGCGCCGTATTGCCGCTGAACGTGCTGTTGATGATCGTGAGGACGCCGCCATTGCAGATGCCGCCACCCGCGTTTGCAATGTTGTTTCGGACGATGCTGTTGATGATGGTCAGCGTGCCCGAGGGGCAGTTGTACATCGCTCCGCCGAAGCCGTCGACCGTCGGAGCGGGGACATCGTTCCCCTCGAGGACGACATCGTCGATCGTAAGCGTGCCAAAGCAGTGGTAGATCCCGCCGCCGTCGGGGCTGCCCGTGCCGTTGCGCACCGTAAAGCCTTTGATCGTCACGTCAGACCGCGTGAATGCGACGGAAAAACCGCTACCGCGTTTTTGCCCGTCGACGATCGTCTTGCTCGGTCCGGCTCCGACGATCTGCACGCTGTTGCGAACAGTGACGTTCTCGGTGTACACTCCCGCCGCCACGAGGATCTTGTCGCCTGACCCGCTGATGAATACAGCGTGTTGAATGGTCTTGCACGCGGTCTGCGGTGACAGGCAGTCGTTCTTGTCGCTACCGTTGAGGCCGTCCACGTAAAGCGTTGTGTTGCCAGAGGGCGCCATGAGAAGCCCCTCGGATCCGACCTCTCGGAACGCCGGATCGGGAGAACCTGCTTGGGCGCATCCCGCAAGCAGCAATATCGCGGCAGCCGCAAAACACCACGCGCGCATGACCCACACCCTCCCCAGATCTCCTGCACCAGCAGACTAGTCCCGCTGTCTGTAAGTTTGCTGAAATCTTGCAGACAAGGCCAAGCGCCTGGTTAGACGAATCCACTCGTAGTGTTGACGCCGCGCACAGTCCTCATATAACCGAGGTTCGGTCATCGGCCAAGCCGAAAGCGCGCGGAGACCTCGGTATCATCTATGAGTTGAGGATATGTTGTGTTTTTGACGACCTATCGGTTCGCCGCGTTCGCAGTTGCATGTCTGAGTGCGCTTGTAGTGGCCTGTGGTGGTGTCGGGTCGACTCTATCTTCCGGAGGGCCAGTCCACCAGATCGCTTCTCCGGATAAGAACGACCATTCCCCACATGGCGGTCCGTCTCCGACGCCGACTCCCACGTCCTCGCCGTCTCCGCAGCCGTCACCATCGGGGTCGGGGGTCGTCCAGCACGTCGTCATCATCATCCAAGAAAACCGAAGCGTCGACGATCTCTTCAACGGTTTCCCAGGAGCCGACACGGCACAAACGGGCCAGACGCACGACGGGCAGACGGTCCGCTTGGCGTCGCGCAGCCTCGCGGCCCCGGGTGATGCGCAACATAGCCATGCGGCCTGGGTGACGGATTACGACTCGGGCGCCATGAACGGGTTCGACCTGAGGGTGCCGCAAGGTCAACCGGCGAGCTACAACTACGCGTTCGTGCCGCAGTCGGAGACCGTTCCTTACTGGAATCTCGCGTCGACATACACGTTCGCCGACCGGCTATTTCAGTCGAACACCGGTCCAAGTTTTCCCGCCCACTTGTATTTGATCTCTGGCCAATCCGACATGGCGGCGGGCAACCCGGAGATCTCGGGTGTGCCGGTCAATCCGTGGGGATGCGACTCTCCACGAGGCACGATCGTGCAGGTGATGACGCAAAGCGGGCAACTCACCAACGGCCCCTTTCCGTGCCTAGATTTCACGACACTTGCAGATGAGATGGACGGCGCCGGCGTCACGTGGCGCTATTACGCGCCGGCGCTCGGCACATCAGGTGACGTGTGGTCGGCGTTTGACGCCATCAAACATATCCGTTTTGGTACCGACTGGACCCACGTCGTCTCGCCCGAGACGCAAATCCTCTCAGACGTCTCCGGCGGTTCGCTCGCTCAAGTGACGTGGGTCGTCCCGTCCAAAGTCAACTCGGACCATGCGGGAAGCCAGAGCACGACCGGACCGCAATGGGTCGCGTCCGTCGTCAACGCTATCGGCTCAAGCAAATATTGGAACAACACGGTCATCTTCGTGACCTGGGATGACTGGGGAGGCTGGTACGATCACGTCCCTCCGCCGCAGCTCGACACGATGGGGCTGGGATTCCGTGTTCCGCTTATCGTCGTCTCACCATTTGCGAAGCGTGCCTACGTGTCGCACGTCCAACATGAGTTCGGCAGCATCCTCAAGTTCACCGAAGAGCAGTTCGGTCTGCCGAGCCTCGGCACGACCGACGCGAGAGCCGACGACCTTTCGGACTGTTTCAACTTCGGCCAACGGATGGAGAAATTCGTTCCGGTGAAGACGCGGCTCTCGCCGTCGTTCTTCATCCATCAACCTGCGAGCAGCGAGCCGCCCGACGACTATTAGCAGCTGATCAGCAGTGCAGCTTCAGGACGAGCACGCTGGTCCGGGCCGTTCGGGTGAAATACCTGCCGACCGCCCATGCAAGGCTCGAACCTGGGATCCGCGCGACCGCGTCGAGGTCGTCTCCGGTCGTACCCCGGTTCGGGCTAGCCACGACAGTCCATACCGACCCGTTCCAATTCATCGTAAACGTTCGATCGGGTAGGAACGTGTTGCCGACCGCCCATACGTCGGTCGCACTTATGGCCGCCGCTCCGTTGATCACCGTGTTCTGACCGGCGACCGTCGGCGTCGGGCTTACCGAGAACGCACTCCCGTTCCAGACCTCCGCGAGCGGTGCGAAGTACGGCCCGCTATAGTAATAACCGAACGCCCACGTATTGTTTTGCGCGATCGGCACGATACTCCGGAAGATGCTGTAGCCGATGTTCGGCGTCGGTACGATGCTCAAGGCGCTGCCGTTCCAGACCTCGGCGAGCGCCTTTGGGCTGCTCGATCCTTGGGAGACGCCAACCGCCCATACGTCGGTCGAGCCGAGAGATCCGGCGCCGAGCAATTGATTGTTCGATCCGGTAACATCGGGACTCGACACCACCGACCACGATGCGCCATCCCAATGCAGCGCGAGCGTCAGGTATGCATTCGCGGTCGTGTCGAAATACGATCCGAACGCCCATATGTCGCTCGTCGAGTTGGCGGCAAGCGCGTTCAGCTGGTTGCTGTTCGATCCGACGTCTGGGCTAGCGACGATCGTCCACGTCGTGCCATCCCAATGCATCGTCAGCGTCTGTGAGATCCCGTTACGATTGAGAACGGAGCCGACAGCCCAGACGTCCGTCGGCGTTATCTCGCGCACGCTCGACAGTTGCGAGAAATCCGGTTGCGGACTGATGACGATCGACCAAGAGGTGCCGTCATAGTGCTCGGTGAGCGGCCACGAGTCATCCGTGCGCACCTGCAAGTGATACCCGACGGCCCATGCATCAGCGCGCGAGGTCGCCGAAACGCCTAGCAGTTCGTTGCCGTCGCTCGTCGTGTTCGGAGCGGAGCTGAAGTTCGCGGCGCATGAAGTCCCGATAAGCCTCGGCGACGGAAGGGCGGCAACGGGTCGTACCATTGACGCGAGCCAAAGGAATATAAGAGCAAACGCGACGCCGTAACGTGACATGATGTGGTTCTTCTGTTCGGCGACTTCCAGCCGACATTCGCGTGCACCCGCTGCGCTAGAGTTGTCGAGAGTGCTGGTTCCCAAGTTTTTCATTTTCGAAACTGAAAAAAACTGGGACCTCCAAGGCCCTAGGTCGATGTTGAAATCAGTTGCGCCGCGTGCGAGAATGGAGCTGTTATCTCCCGTCGATGTAGCGGAGGTGCGCATATGCGCCTAACAACGTTGCTCACTCTCGGGCTGGCAATCATTTCGTCAGCCGCCGTCGGCTGTTCGTCGCTCGGCGAGCGAAACGCCATATCACCACCATTGCCGGGCGTAGGAGCGATGGTCGCTTCGCAGGCGCCGCTATTTACCCCGCGACTGATCACGATGAACAGCCGGACCAGTCGCCTCGAGGCGTGGCCGATCCAACGGGGCGGCGGTAGCGATCCGGAGCCCATCACGCCTCCGCTCAACGTCGGAGGCGCGAGCGTGCTTTCGACGATCGGTGACGTCGTCGTGATGGTCGAGTCGTTCCCATCCTCGCGCGTCGTCCTATATAACACCAAGACCGGAACGACACGTTTCCTCGATGATCCATTCGGTACGCCGATCGCGATTGCGGTCGCCAAAGACAAGACTATTTATGCCTTAAATGTTTCCAAGAACGGGTCGCCTATCACGATGTATCAACCCCCGGCGCACCGCGCGGTTGAATTGAATTGCAGCGTTATGCCATCCGGCCAAGCGATCGCCGTCGACAACGAAGGGAATATCTTCATCCAAGGCTACCCTTCGAACAGCGCATATTCCATCGCGGAGATCCCGAATGGGCCCGGCGGCCCCGAGCCGCAGAACTGCGCGATCCTGCCCCTTGAGACCAATCCGGGCTACGTCGGTGGAGTCGCCATCGATCCGAAGACGGACGCCTTGATCACGCTCGACGATCCATCGTTGTGCGCGGGCGGCGAGGAAGGCCGCATGACGATCTATCCCAGGCCGTACAATCAGAGCACTGGCCGCTCAAAGGACATCGGCAAGAACTGCACGGGCGGACTCTGGCTCAATGCCGATTCGACGATCGTGTTCACCAGCGACGAAGACGTCAGCGGCAGCTTCTCGTTTATCCTACAGCGCAGTTTCCCGGATGGCGGCGACATCGGCATCTACCATGGCAGCAATTTCGCCGGTTTGGCGCCGATGCCAAGTATGCTGCCGAATTAACGCTCCCGCTGGATCCTACCGAAAACCCGCAATCTAAAAAGGTGCGGGTTTTTTTATACGTTCGAACCGCCGCTCGCTTGACTGCTGCGAATTAGGCCTTGCAATTTGCCTCGTTCAGGGTTACGCTTTGCCATGTTCGCGTCGACGCTTCGCCGACGCTATTGATTTGTGTCCGATGGAGTTGCATATGAAGATCTCACATCTAGCCCAGCGGATTTTGGTCATTTGTGCGGCGGCAACGCTCGCGGCCTGCGGCGGCGTCGGGTCGACGCTTCAGACGGGATCTCCGCAGAAGCCGACCGCGCAGGTCGCGCACGGCACTCTTAACTTCGTTCACGCCGGTGTACCGTTCGCTTCGCTTTCGGCTCATCCGGCAAGCGTCAGTCACACGATCATGGCCACGTACCCGACGACAAGCCCGCTTCTGTTCGAGGGTGATCAGGCCGATAACCGGGTCGCGATCTACAAAGCGGGCCGACTCGCTCACAACCCCGCTCCTATAGCTACGATTAGTTTGACCTGTCCCTACGGCTTGGCGATGAACTCGGTTGGTACGCTTTTTGTCGCGAGCAATTGCGGAGGCAACACCGTAACCGAGTACCCCATCGGTTCGACGTCGCCGTCGGTGACGATCACGAACGGGATAAGTAATCCGCTTGGTCTAGCGGTAGACGGAAGCGGGAAGCTCTACGTCAGCAACTACCCCGCGGCGATCACCGAGTACCCCAACGGGTCGACGTCGCCGTCGGTGACGATCACGGGCGGCGGCTTGACCGATCCATTCGGTCTCGCGCTCGACAGTCTCAAGAACCTGTACGTCGCCGACTTCGGCGCCGACCAGGTCTTTGAGATCAAGCGACACACGACCACACCGATACCGCTCAACTTGCAAGGTCTTTCCGAGCCGATCGGCGTTGCGTTCGACAATCTCGGGAACTTGTGGGTGACGGATGGCGCGGGCGACAAGATCAACGTCTATCCGCCGGGCTCGACGGTTGCGAGCCAGACGATCACGTCGGGATACACCTTCCCGTACGCGATCACCATCGACAAACGTGGCAAGGTGGCCATCTCCAACATCAGCTCGCCGATCGCGGTGCACGCGTACTTGCCCGGACAGTTCACGCCGTTCGCGACGCTGACAAACGGCATCACGCTTCCGACGGGACTGCTCTTGAAGCTACCCTAAGGGCGCACTTCGGCTCGGCGAAACGTCAAACAGCGAAGGCCCCGGCAACTCCGGGGCCTTCAACTTCGCGCCGCTCAACATTGAGCCGCCAACTCACGGGTTTCAGGTCCGGACGTGGATCACGCAAGCCGGCGCACCCTTGTGCATGCACGCTGACTCTCAACAAGAGGACAGATCGGTTACGCCCTTGCCGCTGCTACCGCTGCTGTCTTCCGCACGACCAAAGGACCACAAGGCGTGAGGCTGGCCCGAGATGCCAAAGAGAGATTGGAATGTTTGCGGTTCTGGTGCGCGTAGCGTCGTCCACGCAAGACCCGTCCAGTGAGCGACGATGTTCGTTGATTGGAATGGACGTCGGTCGTATGTCACGCCAGCGGTCCAAACGTTGCTTCGCGAAAGGGCTAGCACACCATTCAAGGTCGCGTACTTCAAGTGAAACGTCGGGCCAGGCACCTGCGTCCAAGAAACGCCATCCCAATGGGCGACGAGTGGTCGAACGCTACGGTCAAATGAAACCGTACCGACAGCCCAAACGTCGCCATCGCTCAGCTCCGAAACGGAGCTAAAGCTTCCTCCGGTTGGAAGCCCAGTCGTGAGCATTTGTGACCACGTCTGTCCATTCCAGTGGACGGCCAGTGGATACGAGCTTCCAGTCGGAGCCGTGTACGATCCAACGGCAAAGGCAGACTTTTGGGATAGGGCCGCGATTCCAGCAATGTAGCCCGGCGTCGCATAGGCGACCGACCACGATCCTCGATCGTGAAGCTCTATGAAACTAAACGCGCTGCTCTGCAACCCGGCTACGCCAACCATCCACAAAGCGTTTGACTTGCCGATTCCCGTGACGCCTTGCAATAGGGCATCCTGACCTGGATTTGGCGGTAACACGAGGGCCCACCGCTTGCCATTCCAGTGAAGGGCGAGCGTTGAGTAAGCGCCCTGCGTCAAATCGAAATAGTCGCCGACCGCCCAAACATTCGCGCTTGAGATCGCGGCAACGCCGTAGAGGTTCGGCCCGTATTTATTTGCCTCATAGTTCGGCGTCGGTACAATCGTCCACGATGTGCCATCCCAGTGCTCAGCGAGAGTCTCCTTGGCCTTGAAGTTAGCCGCCGAGCCCACCGCCCATACATCGTTTGCAGCAATTGAAACGCCCGAGTAGAAAGCATCGATGCGCAGATCCCTGGCGTTTGGAACGCGGTGGATCGTACATTGGGAGGCACCGGCCGGCGCGACGCGAGTGAATAGGATTGCGACGATGACAATCAAGATTGCGAGTAATTGTTTGTTCATTGGGATCAATCAGCAGCCTTACCGGCTTGCCATGCCTTCGCTACGTGCCGGGGGTCTCCCGCGCAACTCCTCTTTGGAGGGCCCAGAGTCAATCAGTGCACGCACATGGGTAGACGAACCAAGCCGCTAATATCAATGATGGCGCGAGCAATTTGAACAGCATGATGTGCGGACGTACGCGGAAATGCGCGGATCCTGGCGGACAGACAGAAAACCCGCGGCCTCAATTATGGCGCGGGTTTTCCTCGTAAACCATGCTCCCCGAGTTGGACTCGAACCAACGACTTGCTGATTAACAGGCAAGTCAAGCGTCTGCAGCGCCAGGCGCAAATTGCGTAAATGCGGTTGAAAAGTTGTGCCTCGTTGCGCCCCGTTGGTTGCCATTGTGTTCTATTGGCGGCAGTTAGGCGGCAGTGACTCAATGTAGGGCGGCTTCAGGGCGGGTCAGTCACCCCATCTCAACGGCGATCTTCTTCAGTTCAGTTGGCTTCCGCTCAGCACTATTGTTTTGCATTTCCCGCGCCATCTTCGCGCTTCGATCTGTCATGGAATATAGGAAGGTCCTTCGGTAACGCTACCCGCGCCAAGTACCGCCCGCAGGCAGCGGAAAAATGTTCCAGGTATGGAGGACGCAGACCCGGTCGGTGCTCTTTTTGCTTGGCCATCGTCTGCAAGTATTTCAATTCCAGCGGAGTGATATACCTTAGGTCTACTAGGACGCAACCTTCTTTGTCGTTTGGGTCATTTGGATTTGCAAGCATGATCCAATCGGGTCGCCTTTGATCGCGAATATCTTGAAGTGCCTCATCGTCAAAATCATGCTTCGATCTAGCCTGGCCGACGCTGATTATGCTAGTTACTAAAGCTCGCGAGGCATTCCTAAAGTCACACGATTGAGTGACCACAATGGCGTCGGTGTGAAAGAAATTTACGGTTGCGTTCTTCTTCTTCCGATTTGGGAGTTCCATGAGTTCGGACTCAATGAAGCGCGGGAGATAGAGACCCTGGATTATCTGCCCCTGCTCTAAGTCGGCATCCTTGGGTACATTCCACCACCAGCCTTCGTCCGGCTTGTCCGAAGTCAATAGCGCCCCCAACGAGTAGACAGCTACTCGTCTACAAAACCGCCAAATTCGACGGTGATTTCCAAATCATCCTGTAGGGGGCTAATTTGAAATAGTTCGCCCATAGATCCCCACGGTCTATAGATTGGACGCGCCCGTGGCAATACGGGGTAATTGGACGACTGTGCTAGTGCCACTAGTGCACCTATCGCGTTCACACTCGCGTTGTCGAAGGCGTCGCGGAATATATCCGGCGTGAATTCAATATAGCGAGTTGAAATCTCCCGATTCCCGGGCGGGGGGAAAATCGGATCGGGATTTAAGATTTTTACGTCTATTAGTTCTTTCACGCACGTACCATAAGATGGGAAACAAGCGGTGCAAACTTCTTGGTAAATAGGTCGAACTTGCGTCTTAAATCCTCAACGAGCCCAAGCGCGTTATCGGCGGGCGTAGCGAGACAATTGGCATCTACCGACACGAAGAATTTCTTGCTGTTTAAAAACAGGGTTTCGACCTTACAATCAAAGGTTTGACCGGATTCAACATAGACATTTCTAAAACCGCCACCCAAGTGCGTTGAGCCATCGGGCGTCAGTGCTTTAAATACATCGGATTTTGCGTCAATCGCTTCGAGTGACGTACCTGGAGCCGCGTCAAATGAGCCCGCAAAATAGATGCCGTACGGATATGGAGGTTTGAATTCTAGGCCGCCTAGCACAAGGTCGATCGGGAAAACGATCGTCGCAAGAATAATTTCTGGGTCCATCGGCGCGTTGGTCGCGAATTGAATTCTGTCAGGGGTAAGTATTACGGACGCGCTACCATTCGCAGTATTGAAATACCACTCGTCCTCGTCGCCCTTGGTCACGGTTTGAAACTTGGAGATCAAGCGGTTTGTCAACACCGTCACAACTGCATCTGTAATAGGCAACGGCGGCCGCATGATAACAAGCCGAACGGAGTCGACGGAGAGAGCTGGATCGGTGCGCGGGGTCGGGGCGACCTTCATGGTATCTGTCCCAAATTGCCCCTTCCGGTCAATGATGCCTTCGGACCTATGGTTCCCCTGATACGGTTATCGGAGTCTATGGCCTCATATACTACCGAGCTGGTTTCCGGCAAGTTTCTGCGTTCCATTCGAGCTAAACCACGCGGTTCTTGGATTTGTGGTAGGCTAGTCGCCACGGAGGGTTGGCCGAGCGGCTGAAGGCACCCGACTTAGGATGGGGTAGCCAAATCCCGTAGGACGGACTACCGATATGAGTTACCGCAAACCCTTATTTAGAAAGGCTCTGCCGAACGTGCCGCGCGGGGAGAATTGCCGAACGTGAGGCTCAGTTCAGCGGCAGGACGTCCCCTCCGTGCCGGACGCAGGCCGGACAGATAGCCCATGCGTGGCTCGGCTTTGAGGGATCGGCGAGCAATTTCCAGCCGGCGGAGCTGTCGGATGCCGAGAGGCAAGCGGCCATCTCGTCCAGCCGTTCGCCGGTCCTTGGATGGGTATTCGACTTGCATCCTGGGCAACCACATCTAAGAGGCTCCATCAAGGGATTCGGCTTTGTGGTGGTCACGGTGCTACCCTTGCATGGGAGGACCTAATGTAATGGAGTACCATCAAGTCAAATGCGAGATCTGCTCATACAGGCGAACCGTTCTCAATAATGCGGTTGCCGAAAGGCTTACGATACAGCATCGGTCGATCCACGGCCACGCTGCCTACCTCGTGACCATATCGCTCCCGCCTCCCAAACGGCCGGTGCAGCTGCCGACCCCGACCAGCGCAATTCGATCCGGCAGAGGATCGTAACCCTAGCGCGAGGCGCGTGATCCATCACCAAGCTTCAGCGTAAGCTCCACATCGTCGACAACTCCAGGCCGTACTTCCTCTTCTTCCAAACCACAATACCGAGCGACGTCAGCACCTTGCAGTCCTACTTCGTCGCACAAGGCGTTGAGATTCTCTGGATCATCGGCCTTAAGAGCACGTATGGCATTCCCCAACAGGCGCGGCTCTTCAGGTGGAATCATATCATCGAACGGTTCAGAGTCACGCCACTTCCTGCGGTTGCGCTTAGCCCAAAATCCACTCTCCGCAGACGCATCGATCATTTCCAAGTCCACGGCCCGCTTCAGCATCGCTCCCACGGACAAATGCCAATGCTGCTTCAAAAGAAGCAGACTATCGAGGCTTACGTACGTCAGAGACTTGCGAAACGACGCGGCGGGCATAAGGAATGCCCGAGCAAATCTAAAGGCCTGATCCTCTACCAACTTGTGAGTATCAGGGTTGAGCTGAAGAAATCGCTTGTCGATATTGCGATGCATGAGCAAATGGCCGAGCTCGTGGGCAACGTCGAATCGGCGATGAACGCCACTAACCTCACGGCAACCAACAACGACTATCGGCCTTCCTCTCTTACTCCACAACGAAAAGGCATCAATAGCGTTGGCCTTTACCAGCTCTGCAACTACGATACAGCCGTTGTTTTCAACGAGTTTTACGACGTCACGTATTACACCGTCTCGAAAGCCCCAATGGCCGCGGAGTGCGGTTGCAGAATCCTCGATCTCAGTCTCTGTAATCTGTCTTGGATCGCTAGGCGGATGGAAATCTGGAATGCTTACTTCGGGAAGCACGACGTACTGTTCGAGCACGGTAACAAAATCGCGCACCCAAGCGAGCTGCCTAGTAACTGCGGCGAGCTGCTTCTTGTTCGTCTTTGATCGAAAGTGTCGAAAAAACACTGGCGACGGCTCGGGCTCCGGCGCCGACCGCGAGAAAAAGTCTACCGGTACGTTCAGTGCCGCACAGAATCGCGCCACCGCCAGGGGGCTGGGTTTGACTCGCCCGTGCTCATACTTGTAAACTACCTGTCGCTGAACGCCTAACTTGCCCGCGAGCTCTTCAAGAGATAGACTGCGACCCTCGCGGGCCTCTCGAAGCCGAGCGAGCGGATGATCCTTACTTGCCATCGTTTGATTCTTTGCGTTTTGGCTTCCGCAGTCTTCGCCCTGCCCGAAGAGGCGTAGTGCGCTTGTCGGCTACAACTTCCACGCGCGCCGTAGATGCTGGCTGTGACAGAACCTCCTCAACTAGACGGACTTGCTCCGAGACGTAGTTCATGTCGTCATCTAAGAAACGAACATCCATAAAAGCGACGACAGACGGGTTGCCCTTCTCGAACCCTAGACGAGTGTGGCAAAGAGCATCTTCGGATCGTCGAACAACGTTGGCTGCGATGGTCGGCTCATTAAACGTTGACGCGGCCGTGGATTGCGATGGCGCGATCGAACCTTCACGAAGGCAAGACGTAGCTGCGGTGATTCGAACAGCACGTAGTGAGTCGACGAACCCTCGTGCTGATATATTTGGATGCTACTGAGCGGTAAGGCACTCTGTAGATCGTCGAGCGCAGCCGCCACCGTTTCTTGAATCTTGAAGTACCGCTGGAGCCCTGCGACATCACCCAAAGGAACTCGCTTGTATTGCGCGCGGCAAAGCGCGACGCCCTGACGCGCGCCGTCAGCTACGGCAGCGCCCAGTTTCCGAAGAACGATCTCCGGCACCAGCGCCAGGAATCGCTCCCGATAGTTACGGTTACGAGCCACGGTTCACCATCCAGTCGTAAAGTGTAAACTCGTGTCATTATCGGTAGTAGTACATAGTTTTTGTAACCCTAGATGCGTAAACCTTGTGCATTTCGTAACCTACAACTGGGTCTATCGTTCGGGGTGCGGGACAGGTTGCATACAATCAGGGCCCAATCAGATCAGAGTCGGCGATCCTGCCGTGCTCGCCGTGTCGACGCTTGTTGCGACCCAGCGTTTCTCGCACGCAGTCGAGTAGTGACGACTTGCTGATCAGATGTCAGCAAGTCGCGACGTTGACGATACTTTGGCGTCAGTGAACTACATCGGAAGAAAAATCAAAAGCCGCAAACCGTTATGGAGTGCGGCTTTACGTGGCTCCCCGAGTTGGACTCGAACCAACGACTTGCTGATTAACAGTCAGCCGCTCTACCAACTGAGCTATCGGGGACCGTTGGCAATAGGCGAATTATAGCAAAAGGGGGACGGTCCTTCAAGCAGGCGACTGGCGTGCGATATGACCTTTCGCGCCGCTCGGTTCGAGCAGCCTAATGATCTTCTCGGCAGCGATACTTGCGCCCGAAATGCAATCGGAGATCGATGGCCCGCTGAAGTAGTTTCCGACGAGAGTCATCTGCGGCAGTCGAGAAATGCCTTCACCGATCGCGGCCAATCTATCGCCGTGACCCAATGTGAGCTGCGGAATCGCCTTCTCCCAGCGAAAGCCGGCGATCACCGATGGCGGCACGTCGACGCCGAGCGCGCGCTGAAGGTCGCGATGCGCGATAGCGACGATCTCATCGTCACGCAGCGATGCGATCTCGCGGTCGCCGCTGCCGCCGAGAAACGCGGTCAGCAACGTGCGATCTCTCGGACACCGATCGTCGAACATCGCCGAGTTCCACGCGCAGCCGAGGATGCGCAATCCGGAGTCGTCACCGCGCAGAAAACCGAAGCCGTGCAGCTCGGCCTCTATAGCGTCGCGCGGGTACGACAACGCGACTTGTGCGACCGGTTCGTACGGTATTTCGCAAAGGGCGTAGGCCGCTTCCGGCTCGAGCTGCGCAAGCAGTCTGCCCGACTCGTACGCGGGAAGCGCGAGCACCGCGTGCCGAGCGACGACGCTCGCCGAATCATCGCCTTTTCCTTGTCGAGTCGAATCCTTGAAGACGAGCTCGACGTTGGCGCCGCGCAAGACGACGTCCGTCACTCGCGCGCCAAGCCGAACGTCATTACCGAGCATCGCGCCGAGCGCAGCCGTCAACCTTTCGTTCCCGCCGGCGATCGCGAGCGGCGTGCGCTGCGGTCCGCGCCGAGCACTGCGTCGACGGGCGATCGCACCGACGAAGACGCTCGTATAGCGTCGCTCGGATTCGACGAGCGCGGGAAACGCGCTTCGCATCGACAGCATCGACGGATCGCCGGCGAAGATCCCGTTGATCATCGGGCGGACGATCGCGTCGATGACGGCCTTGCCGGCTCGTCGCGCGGCGAACGACGAAACGGACTCGTCTTCGTCCGACGAGCGCGCGCCGATGAGCGGCTCGGCGAGCAGTCGCAGCTTGGCAGCCGGCGACAGCAGCGGCGACGCTAGAAATGCCGGCGGCGACGTCGGTGCACGCTCGAGACGGCCGTGCGCGAAGAACCATGGCGTGCCGGTCCGCGCACGCAAGAGCTTGTCATCGAGCGAGAGCGCCGACAAGAGCCTCGTGAATTGTGGAGAGGCGGCGAACGTCTGCGGACCGCCGTCGGCGATGCACCCATCGCGATGGACGCTCGAAATACACCCCCCGACACGATCGCCCGCCTCGAGGACACATGTTCGAAGACCCGCACGTCGCAGCGAGACCGCACAGGTGAGTCCGGTTATCCCTGCGCCGGCGATCGCGACATCGTAAGGGACGAAGGCGGGCGTCATGTCGCCGAGCTTCGCTCGGCATACCACATCGGGTTCGACATCCCGGCGGCGAGCGACGCGATGGCACGCTCCGCGAGGTCCGCCAAACATCGGATGTACGATGGGTGGCATTTCACCGCACACGCGCGCTCGAATTCGGCGATGTGCGAGGCGCGCGCGATCTCTCGATATTGGATGTCGATTTCGTTGAGCGTCTCGACGTGTTCCGTGACGAACGCGACCGGAACGACGCACGCGGCCCGTGCGCCCGATTTGCCCAGCTCTTCGAGCAGCGAATCAGTCGACGGCGACAACCATTTCTGCGGTCCGAGCCGGCTTTGGTACGAGAGATGCGACGGCCCGGGGTGCTTCAATTTCAAGAGCGCTGCCGACATCGAGCGCTTGACGTGCTCGACGTACGGGTCACCCCGCTCGATATAGCTCAATGGCAAACCGTGCGCCGAAAAGATGAGATGCACGTCCGTCGGCGCCGCCGTGAACGAGCGCAGCGCCTTGCGCGTGACGTCGACGAGCGCATCGACATACGACGGTTCGTCGCAATGCTCGTCGATGACACCGAGCGGAGGCCGATAGGCCATCGTCGCCAGCACCCGCCGCAGCTCGTTGACGCTCGAGCGCGTCGTCGCGTACGAGCACTGCGGATAGAGCGGCAGTGCCGCGAGATGCGTCACGCCGTCGCGCTGCGCACGCAACAATGCTTCCGCCGAATCCGGATGCCAGTTGCGCATAGCGACGTAGACCGGCCACGACCGTCCGCGACGGCGTAACTCGTCGCGCAGACCATCGGCTTGCGCTTGCGTCTGGGCTCGTATCGGTGAACCACCGCCGATCGATGCGTAGAGCTTGCGCGACGTCGGAGCGCGCCAGGTCGCGATGAGTTCGGCCAACGGCCGAATGAGAAGCCGCGGCGCGTTATCCGCGAGCAGATCGCGGAAGAAGTTGCCGAGAAACGGCCGAACATCCGACAGCGTCTCGGGTCCTCCGAGCTGGAGCAATACGACTCCCGGGCGTACCTCGCTCACGCGGAAAGCCCCACGACCTTCGGCGCCTCGACGAAGGCGCGCGCGCACTCGATCGGCGTCGACGGCAAGATGCCATGCCCAAGGTTCAAGATGTGGCCGATGGGCCCGGCAGCATCAATCGCTTCGTGCGCCGCCGCGCTCACGACCAAAGGTGACGAAAGGAGGATACACGGGTCGACGTTTCCCTGAACGGCGACAGCAGGCCCCAACCGTTCGCGCGCATGTCGAAGATCGAGCCGCCAGTCGACGCTGACGACGTCGGCGTTGCACTGCGCGATGAGGTCGAGCTTGCCGGCGCAGCCGTTGACGTAGATGATCGCCGGAGCGCCCGTTTCGCGGATCGCACCGATGACTTTTGTTTGGTAGGGAAGCGCGAATTCTTCAAACGCCGCGGGGGACAGCTCGCCCGCCCATGTGTCGAAGACCTGGATCACTTGCGCGCCCGCGCGAACTTGCGCCGCGGCGTAGAGAGCACAGAACTCGGCGAGCTTCGCGAGCAGCGCGTGCACGACCGCGCTTTGCGTGTAGAGCATCGTCTTGATCGTGGCGAACAAGCGCGAGCCGCCGCCCTCGATCAAGTACGCTGCGAGCGTGAACGGTCCGCCGACGAAGCCGACGAGCGCCGCTCGATCGCGCAGCGCAGCGCGCGTGAGACGCAGCGCTTCCATCGCGTACGATAGCGAAGACTCGGGATCCGTCACTCGCAGGCGTTCGACCGCAGCCATCGATCGGACCGGGTCGTCGATGTGCGGACCGCCGTCGCCGAACGAGACGGGCGCGCCCATCGCTTCGACCGCCATCATGATGTCGGAGAAGATGACGCACGCATCCATACCGAATCGCTCGATCGGTTGTAACGACACCTCGCTCGCGAGATCGGGCGACTTGCATAGCGTGAGGAAGTCGACCCGCGATCGGACGGCGCGATATTCCGGGAGATAACGGCCGGCCTGCCGCATCATCCACACCGGCGTGCGGTCGACCGGCAAGCGTTTGCACGCCGCGAGAAAACGTTCCGGCGCGGTCATGCTCCGCACGCGATGACGCTCAACTGAGAACGGTGCGAGGAAAGTTCTCTTCGTTTTCCTTGATGCCGGCCGCGTCGCGTAGCTTGGCCGCCAAGTCGGTCCGCTCCCATGGCAGATTGAGATCCGGCCGTCCGAAATGGCCGTACGTCGCGGTCTGCCTGTAGATCGGCCGGCGCAAGTCGAAGGCCTCGATGATCGCGCCCGGGCGCAGATCGAAATGCGCGTCGACGAGTTTCGCGATCTCCGATTCCTCGATGCGATTCGTGCCGAAGCACTCGATGAAGACGGAGACCGGCTTCGCGACGCCGATCGCGTAGGCGACCTGGATCTCGCAGCGATCGGCGAGGCCGGCGGCGACGATGTTCTTCGCGACGTAGCGCGCGGCATAGGCCGCCGACCGGTCGACTTTCGTCGGATCCTTGCCCGAGAACGCACCGCCGCCGTGGCGCGCCATACCGCCGTACGTGTCGGCGATGATCTTGCGGCCCGTGAGGCCGGCGTCACCGAGCGGGCCGCCGATGACGAAGCGGCCGGTCGGATTGACGAAGAACTTCGTCTGCTTGTCGATCGCGAGATCCGCCTCGACCGCCGGCCTGATGACGTGCTGGATGACGTTATCGCGGATCATGCCTGAATCGTAGCCGTCCGCATGCTGCGTCGAGACGACGATCGTGTCGGCACGCACAGGCTTGAAGCCGTCGTACTCGACCGTCACTTGTGCCTTGCCGTCCGGCCGCAGGAAGTCGACGATCTCGTTCTTGCGGACGGCGGCGAGCGTCTTGGTGATCCGATGTGCGAGGACGATCGGCAACGGCATGAGCTCTTTCGACTCGCGACACGCGAATCCGAACATCATGCCCTGGTCGCCCGCGCCGAGCTTCTCCGCCTGGCTCTTCTGCCGCGAACCGGTATCGCGCCCTTCGAACGCCGAGTCGACGCCTTGAGCGATGTCGGGCGACTGCTCGTCGATCGACACGGAAACGCCGCACGTCACCGCGTCGAAGCCGACGGCGGAATCGTTATAGCCGATGTCGCGGATGACGTTGCGGACGATCTTCGGGATGTCCACGTAACACGTCGTCGACACCTCGCCGGCGATGTGCACTTGCCCGGTGATGACGAACGTCTCGACAGCGGCGCGGCCGTTCGGATCTTGCTCGAGGATGGCGTCAAGGACCGCATCCGAGATCTGATCGGCGATCTTGTCGGGATGCCCTTCGGTGACGCTTTCGGATGTGAAAAGACGACGGTATTTCATCCGTGCTCCTTCGGTCGAGGCGTGGCGGCTTCCCGCGCTACGTGCCTTCGTGCCAGGATGCGAGGTACTTGCGCTGCTCGGGTGTGAGCGCGTCGATCGAAACGCCGAGCGCGGCGAGTTTCAGTCGCGCGACTTCTTTGTCGATCTCTTCCGGCACCCCGATGACCGCAGGTGCAAGAGTGCCGCGCCGGAGGACGAGATATTCAGCCGCGAGCGCTTGGTTCGCGAACGACATGTCCATGACGGCGGCCGGGTGACCTTCGGCAGCCGCAAGATTGATGAGACGGCCTTCGCCGAGCAGACAGATCGTGCGACCGTCGCCCATGTGATATTCGTCGACGAACTCGCGCGGTTTCGATTTCTCGCCTTCGGCGAGCCGCTCGAGCGCTTCGATATCGATCTCGACGTTGAAGTGGCCGCTGTTCGCGACGAGCGCGCCGCTCTTCATCGACATGAAGTGCTCTTCGCGCAGGACGCCCGTGTTGCCGGTGACCGTGATGAAGATGTCGCCGCGCGCTGCGGCCTGTTCCATCGGCATGACCGCGTAACCGTCCATCGCCGCCTCGAGCGCTTTCGTCGGATCGATCTCGGTGACGACGACTTGCGCGCCCATCCCGCGAGCACGCTGCGCGATGCCGCGCCCGCACCAGCCGTAGCCGGCGACGACGATCGTCTTGCCCGCGAGCAGGACGTTCGTCGCGCGGACGATGCCGTCGAGCGTCGATTGGCCGGTGCCGTAACGGTTATCGAAGAGGTGCTTCGTCAGCGCGTCGTTGACCGCGATGATCGGATATTTGAGGACGCCTTCGCTCTCCATGCTGCGCAGGCGGATGACGCCGGTCGTCGTCTCTTCCGTTCCACCGACGATGCCGTCGAGTTTTTCGGGGAATTTCGTGAGGATGGTCGTGACGAGATCGCACCCGTCGTCCATCGTGAATTGCGGCGAGGTCGCGACGACCGATTCGATGTGCGAATAGTAGCGCGCGTGATCTTCGCCCTTGACGGCGAAGACTTTGACGCCGTGATCGGTGGCGAGCGTCGCCGCGACGTCGTCTTGCGTCGAGAGCGGATTGCTCGCGCAGATCGCGACCTCGGCGCCGCCCGCGGTGAGCGCGAGAACGAGGTTCGCCGTCTCCGTCGTCACGTGAAGGCACGCGCCGACGCGGAGCCCCTTGAAGGGCTTTTCCTTGCCGAAACGATCGCGGATCGCCCCGAGCACGGGCATGCTTTGGGCCGCCCATGCGATGCGTTTGCGGCCGGCGGGAGCGAGCGCGGGATCTTTGATGTCGCGAGAAGCCGCGGACGAGCTCATCTGCGTCGTCGACAAGACGTGGTTCCTCCGGCGGGGGAAGTGCGCCGACGCGGATCGCGGCAAGGTGATGTCGTCGACGGAAGGGAGGCGGAACAACTTCGGGTCTTCCCTCGTGAATCCTGGGCTATGAGGCCGGCGCGCGAACGACGGATATCGCACGCGCGACAAGGACAGGTCCTCGCCCGACTCAAACAAGGCCGACACTTCGCCATTTCTCCGGAGGAGACGAACGTTGAACGTATCGACCCTCGCGCTCGAGGCGTATGCGCGCAAGCTCGCGTCGGCTGACCCGACGCCGGGCGGCGGCAGCGCGTCCGCGGCCGTCGGTGCGTATGCCGCAGGTCTCGTCTGCATGGTCGCATCGCTCACCGCAGAGTCGCCGAAGCACGATGCCGTCGCGCAGCGCGCGAAAGAGATCGGCGAGCGGGCGCGCGGCTTGATGGAAACGCTCTTGCGCAGCGTGGACGAAGACGTGACGGCGTTCGACGAAGTGTCGGCAGCGTATAAGCTTCCCAAGGCGAGCGATAACGACAAAGCCTCTCGGAGCGCAGCCATCCAGCGCGCGCTGCTCGCAGCGACGGAGCCGCCCATGCGCGTCATCGATGCAGCCCTCGAAGCGTGTCGGCTCGCGGCCGAACTCGTCGACTTCGGCAATCGCAACGCGATAAGCGACGTCGGCTGCGCAGCGCTCTTCGCGGGCGCGGCAGTCCAGGGGGCGGCGCTCAACGTCGGGATCAACACGAAATCGCTCAAGGATCGCGTCGCAGCCGACGACTATGCGAGCCGGACGCGTGAAGCGCTCGCGCAAGTCGATCTCTTGACCGAAGTCATCCTCGGCAAAGTCAACGCCGGCATCGCTGGGGCGTGACATGTCGACGGCGCAGATGATCGACGGCCGCGCGATCGCGGCGGTCATTCGAGAAGACGTGGCCGCGCGTGCGCGCGCGCTCAAGGAGCGCGCCGTCGTGCCCAAGTGCATCGCGATCGTCTCCGAGGGTGACGCGCCCGGACTTCTTTACGCGCAAACCGCACGTCACGGCGGCGCTCAGGTCGGCGTCGAGATCGAGATCGTGCCTATCGGCGCCGGCGCCGACACGAGCGGCGCGCTTGCGATCCTCGCGCGCGTCGTCGAGGAGCCGAGCGCTCACGGCGTCATCATCCAGCGGCCGCTGCCAGAACGCATCGATGAAGCGCGCGTCGTCGAGGCGATGGATCGTCGCAAGGACGTCGACTGCTGTCACCCGCAAACGTTCGGCCTGCTCGCGCTCGGCCGGCCGCTGTTCGCGCCCGCCACTGCCGTCGCGGTCATGGAGCTATTGAAGCGACCGCCGGCGCCGACGCTGCGCGGTGCGCGCGTCACGGTCATCGGCCGTTCGCCGATCGTCGGTCGGCCCGTCTCGATGCTTTTGATCGCGGCGGACGCGACCGTCACGGTCTGCCACTCGAAGACCGCGGATCTCGGCGACGAGTGTCGTCGGGCCGATGTTCTCGTCGTCGCGATCGGCAAACCGAACTTCGTGACGGCCGACATCGTGAAGCCCGGAGCCATCGTCGTCGACGTCGGTACGAACGTCGTCAACGGCAGGCTCGTCGGCGATGTCGATGCATCGGTGCGCGACGTGGCGGGGGCCGTCACGCCCGTTCCCGGTGGCGTCGGTCCGGTGACGACCGCGGTTCTCCTCCGCAACATCGTCGAAGCCGCCGAACGACAGACCAAAAATTAACGACGCACATCGAAATGGAGCGGTCGACCTTCACGGTCGACCGCCGCGGCCTTGATGTATGGACGGAGCGGTCTGCTACGCTTTGCCGAAGTAGATGAGGACTCGGCGCTCGTCGCGGAAGCCGACGAGACCCTTGCGCTGACGGCCGCGCTGAACGGCGTCGAGCGCGGAGACGACCGACTCTTCCTGGATGGAAGCGTCGTCTTCGCCTTCTTCAGCCGGCGGATTGACGACGAGACGCTCGCCGAAGGTCTGCGAGACGAGGCCGACGAGCATCGCGATCTCATCCCGCCCGATGCTTTTGGCATCGCGCTCGATCTCGACGAACGTGAGATCGTCTCCGCTGGAGAAACGGACCGCGACATCGGCCTTAGCGCCGCGTCCGAGCGAGCGGAGCGCTTGCGTGTGTTCGACGACGCTCCGCCTGAACCGCGAGCGCTCGCCTGCGTCGAGAACAGCACGCACGATGAAGAAGAATGCGATAGCCGCCGATCGCGGCTTGATGATGATGCGAGAGAGTTCGGGGTGGCGGACGAGGAGTGAGACGATGAGATTGACGGAGTCGTTCGTTTCTTCTGGGGCGCGTTTGGCGATCACGCGGTGAGCGTTCTAAGTCGGCGAAGCGCGCCCTCTCAAGGGAATCGCGGACGCTGCTCCAAAGCCCAGGCACCGTGACGCCGCGAACACGCGCGCCCATGGCGCCGCCGACGCCCGAGCAAATCGAGTTCGTCGAGCGTGCGATGGAGCGATACGGCCGGCAGACGTACAACTATGCCTATCGCCTGACAGGCAACGAGCCGGACGCGCGCGACCTGACGCAAGAAGCGTTCATCCGGGTCTTCCGGGCGTGGGAGTCGTTCCGTGAAGGGACGTCGTTCCTGTCGTGGATCTACCGGATCGTCACGAACCTCTATCGTGACGAGCTACGCCGGCGCAAGGGCATCTTCACGCAGCCGCTTCCGGAGGATAACCAACCGCAGGAACGCGGTCCCGACGTCGAGTCGCACGATCCGATCGCGGTGATGCACGAGCGCCAGCTCTCCGCTTCGATGGATCGGGCGCTCCGCACGCTCTCGCCGGACCAGCGCGCGGTCGTCGTCCTGGCGGACGTCGAAGAGTATTCATATCAAGACATCGCGGACACGATCGGATGCTCGATCGGCACCGTTCGTTCGCGGCTGCATCGCGCCCGCGCTCAACTCCGAAAGGCCGTGCTTCGCGAACAAGCCGAGGAAGGCGCTCAGTGATACCTAGAGCGGACCGCAAAGCGGAACGTGGGTGCTTTAGGCGACCTACGGCTCTCAGAAGCGCACCTCCAGGAAACGATGGACGACATCTCAGCGTTATTTCATTTGGAGTCGCCGATTCTAAGGACGTGATACCGTGACCAACTGCAACGACTGCCGCCTGCTGCTCGTGGACTACGAGCGTGGCGAGCTCGACGCCGCTCGCGACGCTGCGATGCATCAGCATCTGCAGTCGTGTTCCGCCTGCCGCGAACAATGGGAAGCCGACATGGCGCTCGTCGAGTCGCTGCGCGCGTGGAGCGCACCGCGCGAATTCCCCGCGTCGATCCTTGCTAACGTCCGCCAGGCGATGCACGCCGAGCGGCCTCCGACGTTCATGGAGCGCTTGAGCGCAGCGCTGCGTCCGGCCTACGCCGCGCCGATCGCGGCTGCGCTGATCGGCGTCGTCATCTACACCGGCTACCACCGTTTGGGCACGCCGCCGCCGACGCTGACCGGCATGGACTTCGTCCGCGAGCATGTCGCGCAGACGGCATCGCTGCCGTCGAGCGATCGCGCGTGGTCCACCTACGTCCTGACCTCTGCGAACATCGTCAGCTCATCGGATGCATCGCAGTCGACTCCGTAACGCGATCGCCGTCGCAGCGGTCGCGCTGGCATCGATAGCGCTCGCTTTTGCGAGCGCTTCGGCGCGTTCTTCAGCTGTCGCGGTGGTGGCGGCTCCGGCCGCTACGGCTTCGCCCGCGTCGACCGCATCCCCGACCGCTGCCGATCTGCTGCGCGCGGCGTCGCGTGCGGACGACAGCACTTCGTATACGGGGACGACGACATCGGTCATCTACAGCGAACACGGCGCCGACTCGACAGTCGTCCGCGTCGACCATCAGGCGCCCTCGAAGTGGCGCATGTGGTACGTCGCCCCCGCCGACGCGTATGGCCGGCTCATCGTCAGCGATGAGACGACGACGTATCAATACGAACCGAAGACCGCGACCGTCTATAGCGAGGCGTGGGAGCAAGCGCCGGCGCTGACGCTCGACCTCGATACCGCCAAGGTGCTCAAGAACTACTCCGGAGACATCGGCCCGAGCGCCGATATCGCCGGCCGCAAAGCGATCACGATTTCGCTCGTCTCGAAGTATAATGGTGTTCTCGCCCAGCGTGTCTGGATCGACGCCCAGACGAAGATCGTCCTCGAGCGCGAGACCTACGACGCAGATGGGACGATCTCGTCGAAGACGAGCTTCGACACGATCCGCATCGTCAACGCCCTGCCGAAGGACCTCTTCGACCTATCCGTGCCGGCTGGTATGCACGTCGAGCCGGGCACGACGTACGGCAAAGCGGTCGGCAGCATCGACGCGATCCGATCGGGTGTGCCGTTCACCATCATCAGCCCGCAATACGTGCCTCAAGGGTTCACGTTCGATCAGGCGTCGCTCGGCACGCGCAGCGGCATCCAGACCGTGCAATTGCTGTACACCGATGGCCTGCGGGACTTCTCAGTATTCGAGAACGCCACCGATCGGCTGCCGGATCTTGCGAGCCCCCGTCAATTCGAGGTTGACGACACGACCGGGATCACCGACGAGATCGCCGGCGAAACGCTCTTGTCGTGGAATGCCAACGGGCTCAACATCACGCTGGTCGGCGACATGCCTGCAAAACTGCTGGCCCGCATCGGCGCCTCCGTCCGTCCCTAGATCAGAAAAGGATGGAGCGGTCGTCCTTTACAGTCGACCGCAGACGAGCTCGCATTGAAGTCGATGTAGCGGTCGAGCTTTAGCTCGACCGGAGACGAGCTTCGCATCGAAGCGGCTTGTAGCGGTCGAGCATTAGCTCGACCGGAGAGGAGCTCGCGGTTGGAAGACCGCGGCGGTCGACCCTAAAGGTCGACCGCTCCATTCTGAAAGGCAAGACCGCGGCGGTCGACCGTAAAGATCGACCGCTCCTTTCTGAAAGGCAAGACCGCGGCGGTCGAGATAAATCTCGACCGCTCCCATTCTCTTAACTAAGTATTTTGGTGACCATCGTGCGGAGGCGCGGGTCGGCCGGCATCGATGCGTCGGGGACGTGCACGTCGCCCGCGTGCTTGCCGAAATCGTAGGCGACCTTCGCCGCGCTTTGGCGCAGATTGTCGAGAGAGTAGCCGCCTTCAAGTATGAACGCAAGCGCGGCGCGGTGCTCTTCTGCCACGCTGCCGATGAGCGCGCAAAGCGCATCGACCGCGCGCGGAGCGACAGGAAGGCCGGCGATCGGATCGCCTGCGAGAAAATCGAACCCGGCCGAGACGAGGATCGCCCTCGGTTTCAGCTTCGCAGCGAGCGGCGGAAGCAGCGCCGCCCATACGGCGATGAAATCATCGGTCATCGTCGACAGCGGCAGCGGGATGTCGACGACGAATCCGTTGTCGACGATCTGCGACTCGGAGAACGCGCCGGTTCCCGGGTACGCCGGATACGCATGCGTCGAGATGAAGCCGATCGGGGCACCTCCGTCGCTGAGCGCGTGCTCGACCCACGCCTGCGTGCCGTTGCCATGATGGTAGTCGAAATCGACGATGAGCGTCGCTCCGAGCCGCTCGCGCGCCGCCTGCGCGGCGACGGCGATATTGTTGAAGACGCAAAAGCCCATGCCGCGTGCCGGCTCGGCGTGATGGCCGGGCGGTCGGACAATCGCGAGCGACGGCTGGCCGGATGCGGCGAGATCGAGGGCGCGCAGAGCGCCTCCCGCGGCGAGCAGCGCGATATCGAACGATACGTTGGCGACGATCGTGTCGCCGGTCGGCAACTGCGCGACGGCTTCGTCGCCGGCCGGGATCGATGCGCAATAGCGCTCGACGAGATCGACGTAGCGGCGATCGTGAACCGCGGTGATCGCAGATGCCGACGCAGCCGACGGCTCCAAGAACGTATCAGAAGAAAGGCCGCCGGCTTCGAGACCCTCGACAAATGCGGACAACCGAGCGGCCCGCTCTGGATGACCCGCCCCGGTCATATGGCGCGTGTAGCGCGGATCGTAGACGACGGTGAGCATGGGCGACCGGAGCTAGGTCACAAGCCGTCGACGATCAGCCGCCGAGCTGCTTGATGTACGCCTTGGCCTTGTTCGTCGCTTGGCCTTTGGGCACGAGCGCGACGAACTGCTTGTACGCAGCGACCGCGCCCTTCTTGTCGCCCATCTGGCGCAGCGTATCGCCGAGCACGTACCACAGCTGGAAGTCCGGATGCTCTTTCGTCTGATGCGATGCGAGCGCTTCGAAGGCGTCGCGAGCGTCCTTATAGTCTTTCAGGTTGTAGTACGCGAGCCCGAGGTTGAAGAGCGCAGCGTATTGATGATCGATCGCGAACGAGCGCTGGAACTCGTCGCGCGCTTGCGCCCACTGATTTTCCGCGGCGTAGGCCTGACCGAGCCAGAAGAGGGATTCGGGATTCGTCGGGTCCGCGTTGACGAGCGCCGATAGCTTGTCGACCGCCTTCACGGGTTGCTTCAAGCCGAGCAAGTATACTTGCGCCGCAGAGAAGAGCGTCTGCGGATCGCCGGGCGCGAGCACGAGCGCGCTCTCGTATTCCGCGGCCGCCAGCTTGAAGTTGTTCGAGCGCCGATCCCAGTCGCCCTGAAGCACGAGCGGCTCGGGCGACTTCGGATGGTCCTTGATCGCCTGCGCGAACGCGCCGCGCGCTTCGGTCGCCATCTTCTTCGACACGTAGAACTCGGCGAGGTCGTCCTCGGCACGTACGTCGTCGGGCGTCAGCTTGATGATCTGCTGCAGTATCGCGACCGCACCCGGCGTGTCGCCCTTGACCGATAGAGCGTCCGCTTTCGCGCTCAACGCCTGGACGTCGTTGGGACTCGTCGCGAGAATCGTTTGGAACTCGGCGATCGCCGCGTCGGCGTCCGGCTTTTTCTGCCCGAGGTACGAACGGCCGATGAGTATCTTCGCGCGCTCGTCGGTCGGATCGATGGCGACCGCCTTCTGCAGCGTCTGTCGGCCGAGATCGAATTTGCCTTGATCGAGCTGTACGGTGCCGAGCGCCTCGTAGCCGAACGCCTCTTTCGGGAACAGCGTAATGGCGCTGTTCGCGATGCGCTGCGCATCGTCGATGCGGCCCATCTGTAAGTACGTGTCGGATAAGTTCGACAACACCGCTTCGTTCGCCGGATCGTACATGCGCGATTGTTCGAATGCCGCCGCGGCGTCGGGCACGTCGTTGAGCTCGCGGTCGGCCAGCCCGATGTAGAACCAGGTCTGCGCGTCTTCGAGCCCGAGGCTTCGCGCGGTCTCGAGCTCGTCGCGGCCTTGGCTCGGGTTGCCCGTCGAGACGAGGAGGACGCCGAGCTCCGCGTGCGCCTCCCGGTCGTTCGGGTTATCGTGGACGGTCTGCGTGAGGGTCGCGATCCGCTCTTGCGGCGTCGGTGTCGGCGATTCCGATGGCGACGGGCTAGGCGCAGGCGACCCGTGCGGCCGTGCTGAGGCGGGACCGCCGCCTTGGGCGAGCAGCAGCAACGCTGCGAACACCGCGCAGACGAGCGCTGCTATCGAGATCGGACGCAACGAGGTCTCCTTGTCGACGGCCGCACTGTCTGGCCGCTGCGCATGCCGCATGGTGGATGAACGATCAGGCGCCCCCTTTACGTTCCTTCACGAGTGCGGTCAGGGCGGGCACGATCTGGAACAGGTCGCCGACGACCCCGAAGTCGCAAAATTCGAAGATCGGGGCGTTCGGGTCTTTGTTGATCGCCACGATGAGCCCCGAACTGCGCATTCCCACCTTGTGCTGGATCGCCCCGGAAATGCCGACGGCGATGTACAGCTGCGGCGAAACGGTCTTGCCCGTCTGGCCCACTTGATGGCCGTGCGATATCCATCCTGCATCGACGACCGCACGCGACGCTCCGACGGCACCACCGAATGCTGCCGCCAGCTGCTCGATGATGTCGAAATGCTCCGGACCTCCAAGCCCGCGACCGCCGGAGACGACGACGCTCGCCTCATCGACGCCGAGCTTGCCGGCCTCTTGAGCGACGGCTTCGACGATTTGCGCGACGTAGGTCTTGCCGCTCGCTGGAGAGAGCGACTTCGTCTCGCCCTTGCCCGCCTGCTTGCGGGCGGCGAAGCTGTTCGGACGGCAGACGACGACGCCGAATTCGCTGTTCTTGAAGCCGATCGTGCTGACGACGGTGCCCCCGAATTTCGGCGACTGGACGACGACCGCACCGTCGGCGATCGTGATGTCGGTCGCCTCGGTTATGATGCCGGCGTTCAGCCGCACCGCGAGGCGAGCCGCGATGTCCTTACCCGCGTTTGACGATGGCAGGAGCAGTAGCGACGGCCCTGCCTCGCGCGCGAGCGACTCGAGCGCGTCGACGGCCGGGTCGACGAGGAAGGCGTCGACCTGCACGTCTTCGCCGACGACGATCGCGTCGATCGGCGTCTCCTTGATCGCCTGCGCTGCGTCCGAGGCACCCTTGCCGAGAACGACGGCGGTCGATGTTCCGCCGAGCGCGCTCGCGAGCTCTGCGCCCTTCGAGCACATCTCGGCGCCGATGCGCCGGGTCTTGCCTTGTTCTTGCTCGACGTAGACGATGACGGAGCGCATTTAGATCACCTTCTTCCCGATGAGGAAGTCGACGATCTGACGAGCGGCGTCCGCGCCGTCCGACGACTGGATGACCGAACCTTTCGCGCGCGACCCGACGGGCGCGATCGCGCTGACCGCCGTCTTGCTGCCAGCTTCACCGAGACGAGCGGCGTCAGCGCCGATGTCGCCGGGAGCCAAGGTCTTGATCTCCTTTTTCTTCGCGCCCATGATGCCTTTGAGGGTCGCATAGCGCGGCTCGTTCGCGCTCTTCGTCACCGACACGAGCGCCGGCAGCGGCGCCTTGACGCGCAGGTACCCGCTCTCGGTCTCGCGCTGCACCTCGATGCTGCCATCGCTCACCGTCACGGTTCGGGCGTAAGTCAAGCATGGCACGCCGAGGATCTCCGCAATCGCCGCCGGCACGACGCTATTGATCGCGTCCGTGCTCTGGGTCCCCGTCAATATGAGGTCGAATCCGACGTGCTTGATCGCCGCGGCGAGCGCGTATGCGGTCGCCATCGTGTCGCTGCCGCCGAGCGCTACGCTCGACAGCAGCACCGCGTCGTCGGCACCCATCGCAAGCGCCTTGCGGACGACCTCGCGGCCGCTCTCGGGCGCCATCGTCACGATGCTGACGGTCGTATCGGCGCCGGCCTTCTCTTTGAGGCGGAGCGCCTCTTCGATGGCGTATTCGTCGAACGGATTGAGCACGTTCTCGATCGACGTCCGGTTCAAGCGTTTGGTCGCGGCATCGAACGTCTTTTCAGCGTTCGTGTCGGGGACTTGTTTGACGGCGACGACGATCTTCAACTTGGCGCTGGCCTTTCTGTAGCGGCCGACCTTTATTTCGACCGAAGGCAGGGGTTCACGGTCGAGCCAAAAGCTCGACCGCTACAGGCGGTATTGAGTCAGGTCGCACCTCACGCCGGCGAGTGCGTTGCGCGCAGCTCCGGGCGGACGAGCGAGTTGAGGCGGTCGATGAGATCGTCGGCGCTGTACGGCTTACGGAGCAGCATGAGCGGCCACCGCTCGGCGGCGTGCAGCAGCTCCTCGGTGTCGACGAAACCGCTCGCCACGATGACGTGGATCGCCGGACGGTTCGCCTTGATGTATTCGACGATCTCGATGCCGTCCGTGTCGGGCAGCTTTAGGTCGAGGATGATCGCATCGTAGCCTTCCACGGCTTCGAGTTGGATGAGCGCCTCGCCGCCGTTCAGCGCGACATCGACCGAGAACCCTGCGTCGCGCAGTGCGCGCGCGATGATGTCGGAGAGCATGCGGTCGTCCTCGGTGAACAGGATGCGCCGCGTTCGACGGACGTGCGGTTTCGGACTGCCGTCGGCGACGAATGTTCCGGCTCCGTGGCGCGCTTCGATCGCACCCTCGAGCTGAAGGATCCCGAGCGCTTGACGGACGGTCATGAGCGCGACGCCGTGCTCTTTCGCAAGCGCGGCAGAGGCCGGCAGCTGCTGACCCGGGCGATACGTTCCGTCGGCGATACGCCCACGGATCGCATTCGCGATTGCGAGGTACTTCAGCGGCTTTTGGAACGCATCGGGCATGAGAGTACGACAAACACCAATACAAGCGCCGTTAGGATTGGCGTTAGTTTATCGCCAAAAACCGTCGGGGCCTGCCTTGGCACCGGCCCATTTTTTCGCGCCGGTCAGGGGCTCGTCTGGCTCGGACCGCGCTTTTGGTCCATGCCGCCGGTCTGATTGCCGGACTGCATCGCGTACAGCCCGCGCGTCGAGCAGAACGCGATCGAGTCTTCGGCGTCGTCGTTCGCGAGGAGCGCAAGGAGCGAGATCGACGAGTGGCCGCCCTGGTCGATGATCTGATACTCGGTGTTCGGGTCTTGGCACGAGCCGGGGCCGTTCGTGTATTGATACGGAAGCCCGCTCGCCGGGTCGACGAGGGCGTCCTTCGAAAAATACGGATTCCCCGCGCCGCCGAACATCGCGACGGTGACGTCGCCCTGGTAGTTCGGATATTGCCCGAAATGATCGATCGAATAGGAATCGAGCGCGAAGGCGATCGAGCGCTCGTTCTGCTCGCAGGAGGCGACGTTCGCATTGTCGCGCTCGTGCGCGAACAAGACGAGCAGGATCATCGCTAAGATGGCGATGATCGCGACGACGACGAGCAGCTCGACGAGCGAAAACCCGCGCGAGACCTTGACTGGGTGAATCGACCGCATCGCTGGACCCCCCAAGAACAGCTTCCGTCCGTGCGCTGGCGTGCCTCCGGGCACGAGGTGTGACTTACGTCACATGGGGTTTGTTACATGTGTTGTGCCCGACCGTGGCCAGCAGTAGGCGTACGCCCGCTTACTGTCCCGCCAAGCTCGGTGATCTAGACTCCCGGCTGACCGATTCGCTCCCGCCGGTGCGGCGCAGCAAGGTCCTGAGCCGGCCCGATCGGGACTATGCGCGTCGGGTTGATGTCGTCGTGCGTGATGTAATAGTGCCGCTTGATGTGGTCGAAGTTGACGGTCGACGCGACGTCGTCGATTTGGTAGAGGTCGCGCAGATAACCGAACAGGTTCGGATATTCCGCTATCTTGCGGATATTGCACTTGAAATGCCCGTGATAGACCGCGTCGAAGCGCAAGAGCGTCACGAAGAGGCGCCAATCGCTTTCGACCGGCTTGGGGCCGAAGAGATACCGGCTGGTCGCGAGCCGCGCTTCGAGCTGGTCGAGCGATTCGAATAGCCGAAACGCCGCGGCTTCGTATGCGTGCTGCCGAGTGGCGAACCCGGCGCGATAGACGCCGTCGTTGATCCGTTCGAAAATCCACCCGTTGAGCTCATCGATCTCGGCGCGAAGCGGCGCGGGATAGAAATCGACGTGGTCGCCTGCGAACGCCTCGAATTCCGTCTCGAACATGCGCATGATGTCGTCGTCCGAATTGCTGACGATCTGGTGCTCCTGCTTATCCCACAACACCGGCACCGTGACGCGCTTCCTGTACGACGGATCGGTCGCGAGATACGCTTCGCTCAGATACTGGAACCCGTTGACCGGGTCCGGTTCGAAAGTGAAGCGCCAGCCGAGGTCGTCGCGCAAGGGATCGACGATCGTCATCGGTATCGTCTTCTCGAGCTTCTTCAGCTTGCGGATGATGATGGTACGGTGCGCCCACGGACACGCCAGCGACACGTACAGATGATAGCGGTCCGCGGCAGCGTGGACCGGGAACGCCGGATCGGCGTGGACCCAACCGCGAAATGAGTCGCCCTGGCGGACGAAACAGCCCTTTTCGTCGATCTCGCCGGGGAATTGACCTTGGACGATCATGGGCCGCTAGAATGTGCCGAACGACCTCCCGTCACCTGGGGGCGGTCGCGGGCTTTGAAGATCTTGGGGAGCGGTCGAGATTTATCTCGACCCCCGCGGCCTCGCCTTATAGATCTGGGAGCGGTCGAGCTTTAGCTCGACCGCCGCGGCCTTGCCTTATAGATCTGGGAGCGGTCGAGCTTTAGCTCGACCGCCGCGGCCTTGCCTTATAGATCTGGGAGCGGTCGAGCTTTAGCTCGACCGCCGCGGCCTTGCCAGTGCAAGCTCGTCTCCGGTCGAGATAAATCTCGA
>DASTCX010000032.1 GCA_035710745.1 Candidatus Eremiobacteraceae bacterium
CGATCATCTACAACTTCGCGAACTTCTACAACACCCAGCGACCGCACAAAGCGCTCAACGGGAAGGCACCCCTGCACAAGCTCGCGCAGGCTCGCAAAGTGTAGCGTAGCTGTGTAGACCCTACACTTTAGCTCGACCGCCACAACCGACGCTAGGACGCCACCACCAGTTGGCGAATTAACCTCGTGAGGTGGCGTCGTCATGAAACACTTCGCCTTTATCCTATTTGTTCTCACTGCATCGACTTTCGTCTCGGTTCGGGAAGCGCGTGCCGACTCGTGTCCATTGCGTCTCGCCTACGCTGGGCTCGTCGCTCTGGGAACACCGCATGGGACGGCGGAGTACGAACTTGATTTCGCACCCGGACAAGGATACGATACAGGACCGTTCACGGTAAAAGTCACCGCAACCATAAGCGACAGCAGCCGCGTGGATTTCGAGGTCGAGGCGGTGTCAACCAAGGTCTCCGGCACGGTCACTGGCGAGGGAGAGGAACGGGTTTATCCATTTGCCGCCGAGGTTCGGTCGTTCCGAATCGACAGCGCTCGAGATTGGAAGGGCCTTTCAACCTGTTCCGCTGACCCGGGATATGCAGTCGCCGACGACAGCAAGTCATCGGTTGTCTCGTTCGACGACGGTCCCGGCGCGGCGTGGCCGTTAAAGAGCGCAGGCCAAATTGAAATCGTCGATGCGGACTTCACCGGCCGCCAAGCCCCGGAGTATCCCAAGGCCGCTGCGGCAAACGGCCTTGAAGGCGTCGGCCTGTTCGAAGGCTATGCGTACTACAGAAATAAGGACTTCGATGATCTCGCAAACTCCGAGGGAGTCGGGGGGTCAGCGATCGTGCTCGTCGTGATCAACGCAGACGGTTCGGTGGCTACTGCGTCGATCTATCAGTCGTCAGGGAACGCCGTGCTTGATCAGGCTTCGCTCAAAGCGGCACGCGCGTCAACGTTCAAGCCGGCGCGCCTGTCAAAAGCGCTTGGCGGCGCCGCGATCACAAGTGCATACTTGATCGTCTATGCCTTCAACGCCACGATGTAAGACCGCTGCGAGAGTTGCGTTGAATATCCAAACGCCGAGCGACCTTCGCGCGATCCGAGCCCGTTCGGCAGTCGGCGAGGCAAAGTTCAGGTTGAAGTACCTGATCCACCTCGCGATATACGTCCTCTACAGCGTGCTGGCATATGTCCTCTCGAGAGCTCTTAACGTGCCCGAGTCGCGGGTTGTCGGCGCGCTGTTCGCGTTGCTGGTTTGCTTCGCAGGCATCGAAATGATAGAGGATGGAAGGCGAAAAGGGCGGCCCAAACTCGTCTTCTTGGGATCGCTTTTACTGTTCGCGCCCGCCATCGGGTTTGAGATAGCGCCGTTTTTTTCGCGCTGGCATTAGGGACCGAGCCGTCATAGGGCGAAGGCGAAGCCCATGCACGTGACAGCCCGGGCGGACTATGCATTGCGCGCGTGCGCGGAGATCGCGGCTGCGAACCCTGGACCGACGACGGCCGAGCGCATCTCGCAGCTGCAAAACATCCCTCTCAAGTTCATCGAGAACATCCTCGCGACGTTAAAGCACGCCGGCATCGTCCGTTCTCAGCGCGGTGTCGATGGGGGTTATTGGCTCGCGCGGCCAGCGGAAGAGATCACGCTGGCTGAGGTCATCCGCGCTGTCGAAGGACCGCTGGCCAACGTCCGCGGCGAGCGACCTGAAAGCACGCAGTACCGGGGACCTGCCAAATCATTGCGCGAGGTGTGGGTCGCGGTTCGTGCGAGCCTTCGCACGGTACTCGAAGATGTGACGCTCGCCGACCTCGTCAAAGGCAAGTTGCCGATCGCTGTCGGGCGTCTGACGCGCGACAAAGAAGCCTGGGTGGGGCACTAGATTGCACGACCGCGGCGCTCGAGCTGAAGCTCGACCGCTACATGCTAACCCGATGATCGAGCGCTCGTATTGGCTCGACGCGGTCGGCGATCTCACCACCGACGCAACATCAGAGATGCCGAAGACCGTCGACGTCGCAGTTATCGGCGCCGGCTTCACAGGTTTGTCGGCCGCTCGCGCGCTCGCCATGCGCGGCGCATCGGTCGCGGTCATCGAGGCGCATCACGCCGGCTGGGGCGCCAGTTCGCGCAACGGCGGCATGGTGCTCACCGGGCTGAAGCAGCCCGCCTCGGCGCTCGTCGGCAGATTCGGGATCGGGCGCGCGCGCCAACTCTTCGACGCGTCGCTCCGCTCGATCGATTGCGTCGAGCGGGTCGTGCGCGAAGAATCGATCGAGTGCGATTTCAACCGTTGCGGCCACGCCGAGGTCGCATGCAAGCCACGGCACTTCGACGCGATGCGCAAGGAGGCCGAACTGCTGTCGACGAGCTTCGGCCATCCGATGCAGGTCGTCGATCGCGGACATCTCGGCACACTGATCGCGTCCGATGCGTATCACGGCGCCGTCGTCGATGTCGCGAGTGCGAGGATCGATCCGGCTCGGTACGCCTTCGGTCTTGCGGCGGCAGCGAAGCGTCGCGGGGCAGGTATCGTTCAAGACGCTTCGGTGACGGCGATCCATAGAATACGAGGCGCAGGCTATACGATAGCGACCGAACGCGGTGAGCTTCGCGCGACTAAGGTGCTCGTCGCGACCGGCGCGTACACGGGAGCAGCCAGCGCGTCGATCGCGCGGCGCGTCATCGCCGTCGGCTCGTACGTCATCGCCACCGAGCAACTCGAACCGTCACGTGCATCTGCGCTCATCCCAAGCGGTCGGATGATTTTCGATTCGAACAACTTCCTCCACTATTATAGACTGACGCCCGATCGACGGCTACTGTTCGGCGGACGAGCGGCGTTCTGCCCAGCCGACGAGCGCACGGTTCGCGACAGCGCCGAGATACTGCGCAAAGGCATGACAGGCGTTTTCCCGCAGCTGCGCGACGCGCGCATCGACTATGCATGGGGAGGTTCGATCGACTTCGCGTTCGACATGTTGCCGCACGCGGGCGTCCACGAAGGGCTCTATTACGCGCTCGGTTACGCCGGTCACGGCGTTGCGATGGCGACATACCTCGGCGAGCGCATCGCCGTCGCGATGGCGGGCGGTGGCAAGGCGGAAGAAGCGCTCGATACGGGTCCGCTTCCGGCACCCCCGCCCGGAATAACGGGCAGCGCGCCGTGGTTCTTGCCGATCGCGGGCGCTTGGTATCGCCTGCTCGACTGGGCGAGCTGAGGACCTCGCGTGGATCTACGGCACAACACGCTCTCGAAGCTCGACGCGATCCTCATCGCCGTCGCGGGGACCGCACCGGCGAATTCGCTCGCGGTGAGCACGGGAGCGCTCGTCGTCGCGGTCGGCGTGTTCGGACCCGGTGCGATCCTATTCGGCGCGCTTTCGATGTTCGGCATCGCGATCGCGTACTTCTATCTCAACGTGTGGCGTTCGGACGCCGGCGCCGCATACGCGTGGGTGGGCCGAAGCCTCAATCCGTATCTCGGATTTTTCGCCGGCTGGGCGCCGCTTGTCGCAAACCTCATCTATATGGTAGCCGGTTCGCTGCCGGCGGCGGAAGCGACGCTCGATCTCGTCGATCCGAGCATCGCGCAGAACCCGCTCGCCGTCACCGCGGTCGGCGCAGCATGGTTCGTCCTCATCGCGGTCATCGTTCTCGCCGGCATCCATACGACCGCCGAGTTCCAGAAGATCGTCACGGCGATCGAGATCCTCGGGATACTCTTGCTTGCGGTCGTCGGGCTCGTCGAAGGTATCCGCACGGGCCATCTGTTCTCCATCCAGTGGTTCTCGCCGTTCCCCGGTTCGCTCCGCGCGTTCATGGCCGGCGCGCTCGTCTCGCTGTTCTACTTCTGGGGCTGGGATACGAGTCTCAACCTCACCGAAGAGACCGTCGACCGCAACCGGACGCCGGGCATCGGCGCGATAGGCGGCATGGTCATCATCCTGACGCTCTTCATCGTCACGCAGGTCGCGATCCAAATGACGCTCACCCCGGAGCAGATCATGGCGGCGAACGCCAACGTGCTCGTCGTCTTCGCCGATGCGATCCTTCCGCGGCCGTGGGGCGATATCGCGATCATCGTCGTCATCGTGAGCACGGTCGGATCGCTCGAAGCGTCGCTCCTCGTCGCGAGCCGCACGATGCTCTCGATGGGCCGCGACCGCGTGCTCTCACCGAGATTCGCCGAACTGCACCCGCGCTTCCAGACGCCGTGGTTCGGCAGCATCCTCTTCGCCGTGCTCACCCTCGCGCTGTTCGTCGCCGCCGCATTCATCAACCGGCTGAGCGACACGCTGAACGAATCGGTGAACGCGATCGGGGTGCTCATCGCCGTCTACTTCGGACTCGGCGGCTTCTCGTCGGCGTGGTATCACCGGCGCCTCTACGCGACCGACAAGCGCGCTCTTTGGTTGCGCGGCATATGGCCGGCTGCCGCCGGAGCCTTCTTGCTCGTCGTCGCGGTAGAACAAGTGCTCAATGCGGGGGTGCTCGGCTCGTCCGTGACGATCGGGTTGCTCGTCGTCGGCGCCATCCCGCTCGTCATCTATAGGTTGACGCAGAGAAGCGCATTCTACACCGAGCCGATGGAAGTGCATCCCGGCTAATCCTCTCACGCTGTTTTCAGAACGCTGGTGTAGGTTTGCGCCAGAAGGGGCGCTGAGCGTCGCTTGCTCGGCGAATTTAATGATGCGATCTCGAACGTCGTTTTCAGGTTTTTGCTCCGCCCTTGGCCTCGCACTCGCGGTTTTCTCACTCGCAATGCCCGCTAATGCTTCGACAGTCACCGTCCACCCGAAGTTCGGCGGTCAGATCCTCGGCTACGACGTCGATCAACACGGGACCGAAGGCGTGCTCAGCGAGTACGTCGACGAGTCGGGAGGTACCGTGCTCGCGGCGACGGAGACATTCGATCAGTCGACCGGCGCGATCATCAAGGTGCTGAAGAAGACACAGAATCAGGATGATTTCTCCACGCAAGGGCTCTTCGGTCGATCGGTCGGGCTCGTGCTATTCCAGCACGACCACGTCAACAGTTTTCTCACCGCGAACCCGCTGAGCCTGAACACCTTCAACGGCACGTGGACGCCGCCGATCCGGCAAGGCTTTCAGTTGGGCTCGATGAGCTCGAGCCAAGGATCCCGGATTGCGGCCGCATCCGAGTTGTCGCTGTTCGCGGATAGTGCGTTCGTCTTCGCGACGAACGTCTCGCGGAACACATTTGGGAGACTCGTCTCGCTCGCTCCCATCCTCAACGGCGACGAGTTCCTCATCTCGCCGACGCTTGCGTTCGACAGCCAGACCGACAGTGCGATCCTCGCCGATTCGCAAGGCTGCCCAGAGGCGGTCTGCACGACGGACGTCGCGATCGTCAACCTGTCGACGGGCGCGATCGAGGAGTTCAACGACAATCTCGGCATCGGCACGGTCGACGGCTTGGCGGTCGATCCGTCGACCGGTATCGCCGTGACGACGACGCTCATCGATCAAGGCGTCGAGTTCTACGACCTCGCGCACCAGACGGGCTTCGAAGTGACGATTCCCAACGCAGGCAACGCGCTACAGGCGGGGCTCGACGTCGAATTCGATGCGCTGCACAAAGTGTTCCTGACGGAGCAATACAGCTCGACCGGCAACCCGAATAATCCGCAGGCTCGCGTGTACGTCTACGACGAGCGGGGGAACGTGCTCGAGACGATTCCCATCCAGCGCATCGGAACGAGCCCGGGCCGGATCGCGATCAACCCGAAGACGCGCACCGGGTTCCTCGATGAGATCGTCGAGCCGCAGCACGAGTTCCTCGAGCTTCAATCGTTCAGTTATTAACGCGAAATATAAAGCCTATAGACATAGTAGGGAATTATGCGCGATACTTAGAAGCCCCGTCCAAGGGCCAGGATGCCCGCAACGACGGAGGATGGCTGCGTATGATCTCGGAACTAAACAGCAAGATGTCCGCACCGGTCCGAGGCAAATCGCCGGCGACCATGAGCGAAGCGACCCGTGCATGTCTGTATGCGGTCGTCGACCGCTTTAACACCGACGAGCCGTTTTGGGGCGCCTTCATCCCCGTAGCCGACCTCACCGAGATCGGTGACGACTATTTCAGCGCGGCGTTTCACAGCCGCGACTTGCGGCTCACCGTTCGCGGATCGCTCGTCCGCGGGATCGGCGAAACCGCATCGATCGTGCCGAGCCTCGTCGTCGGCGCGACGCACATCGGCGAAGAGCCCAAGCCGCTTCACTGGCATCACGTGGATTGCGCCGTCGGCGATGACGGCAAGTTCGTGACTTCGAACTTCCGCTCGGCCATCGAATCCGCCATCGCCGACCTTACGTAACCGACATCCCGAAAGTCGCCTGGGAGCGGTCGAGATTTATCTCGACCGCCGCGGCCGTTCCAAAGAGGAATGGAGCGGTCGACCTTTACGGTCGACCGCTCCAACGTGTGAGGTTCGTGCTCCATATGGTGTTAGGGCGCTCACAGTGACCAGAGACTGTGCGCCAGGAAGATGCGTTGACTGTAACGGTAGGGGTAATATGCCAGCACCGGGGGTCGTAACGCATCTTGATCAGCACTCGACATATCGTCGCCGCAGCCGTCGCTCTAGCAGCGCTAGCGTGCGCGCGGGTTCCCGCTTTCGGCGCCCCGACTCAACCAATCGCCGGCGAACCGACCGTTGCTGTGGTCAATCAGCGCCTCGCGACGTTGGTAGCGACCGAGCAGGCGCCATCTCGCCAGCCCGGAGCCCGCGTGAGCAACCCAGGCGCTCGATTTGCGGCCGTCACTCAAGCCAAGCCGTTTCACCTCGCGCCGCTCCTCCTCGAGCTGGCGGGGCGCTACAACCGTGCTGAGCGCCTGCTTCACTTCCAGAGCAACGGTTTCGACGCCAACTTCTGGGGCGCGATCGGCGTCGGCCGCGTTCGCCTCCGCTATTCCGTGAAATTCTAACGCCTTCGCCGTCTTTCGCCCGGTAGATATGGCGCGGGTTGGGTATTACGTATAAGGACCCGACACCGAACCCGCGGAGACACCCGTGTCAACATCGGACGCTCTGCTCGGCTCGGCGAGACCAGGCACACACTTACTGCAATTCTACTCCGCCGATCCGGGTCAACTCGCGCGCAACGTCGCAAAGTATTTCGCCGACGGCTTCGAGCTTGGCTATACCGCGGTGCTCCTCGCCACGCGAGAGCACCGCGAGGCTATTCTGGACGGGTTGAAAAGCGCGTATTGGTCTCCCGACGCGCTGCAGCGAGAGGGTCTACTCCACGTCTTCGATGCCGAGCGGACGCTCGCGAGTATCTTGGTCGACGATTGGCCGGATCCGGAACGTTTCGAGACGATCGTCGCTGGTGCGGTTCGCAACGCCGCCGCGCGGATCGTCGGCGCCGGCGTCCGCGCGTTCGGCGAACTCGTCGGCGTGCTGTGGAACCGGGGACAGTTTCCGGCGGCGATCCGGCTGGAGCAGATGTGGAACAACTTCCAGACGCGCGAACAGTTCAGTCTATACTGCGCGTATCCGGTCGACCCGTTCGGATGCGACTTCGAGTCCGGCATCATCGATCCGCTGCTTTGCGCGCACACGGACGTCGTGACGAACGACGAATCCTCGCGCCTGCACACGGCTATCGATAGCGCGATGCGCGAATTGCTCGACTGCGCTCAGCGGCGACGCATGGCGGGATCGCCAGGACGAAAATCGTGGGCGAGCTTGCCGCCCGCGGAATCCGCGATCTTGTGGCTGCGAACGAACGCGCCAGATCGCGCGAACGACGTCATCGCGAGAGCACGGCAATATTACGAAGCGGGTTCGCTGTAGTTGCAAGACCGCGGCGGTCGAGATAAATCTCGACCGCTCCCAATTCTAGCGAGAAGCCGCGGCGGTCGAGATAAATCTCGACCGCTCCCTTTTTAGAGCGCCCGCTAGAGCTTTCTCGCGATAGGGAGGACGGCGCGGACTTCGGTACCATAGCCCGGGGTCGGCCGGATCGTCGCGCCTTCCGACAGCTCCGTGATGAGATAGATGCCGCGCCCGCCTTCGGATAGGAGATCCTCCGGAAGCGTCGCGGCCATCGGGCGCATACCCGGCCCCGTATCGCGGATCGTCACGACCGGTTTTTCACCCATCCAATCGACGTCGACTTCGACGAGCCCAGGCGCGTGCTCGACCGTATTGGCGAGGATCTCGCCGAGTATGAGCTCGCCCATGAAGACCTGCTCCGGATCGAGCGCTAGGCGGCGCAAGTAGGCCATGATCTCGTGTCGCGAGGCGTGCGCGGTGAACGCGTCGCTCGAGTGAAAGCGCCACATCCGCTTGAGACCCGAGGCATCCGCAGACGTCGCGTCGTGGTCGACGTGCGAGAACTGGATGAGCATGAGCGCCGCATCGTCGAGCGGCGGGCGCCCCCGAAAGATGAGGTCCTTCACAGCCAACGCGGGCCGCCCGATCGAGGTGTTCCCGACGACGAGCGCGACCGCTTCGGCAAGCCGTTCTTCGATGCCGAGCACGTCGTGCGAGAATTCGACGAGACCATCGGTATAGAGCGCGACGACCGAATCGGGAGTCACCGGCACGACGTGATTGACGACGGCGATCGGGTCGCCGATGCCGAGCGGCAGCTCGCCCGTGGGCAGATGCTCAGCTGGTCTGTTCCCGTCGTACGCGATCATCGGCGGCGGGTGCCCGGCTGACGCGTATGTCAGGCTCCTGCGCGTCTGATCGACGAAGCCGACGAGCGCCGTCACGAGCGTATCAGGATCTTGGCGGCGCAAGATGCGATCAGTCTCTTCCAATATCTTCGCCGGATCGTCCATTCGCTGCGCGAGGGTGAAGATCGCTTGCCGCAGCCGCCCGACGACGACCGAAGCCGACAGCCCATGGCCCGCGACATCGCCGATCGAAAAGCACAATCGGCCGTCGGGCAGCTCGAACGCGTCGAACCAGTCGCCGCCGACGAGCGCGTCGCGCTCGGCCGGCAGATAGACGGCATCCAGACGCATGCCGTTCGGCTTCGGCAGTTCTTTCGGCAAGAAGACGTCTTGCAGCGTCTCCGCGATGCGCTTCGTCCGCTCGAGCGCTTTCTTCTGAGCGTCGATGTCGATATTGCTGCCGTACCAGCGCACGATCGTGCCGTTCGCATCGCGCAGCGGTTCGGCGCGGGTCAAGAACCAATGGAAGAGCCCGTCGTGGCGGCGCAGACGGAACTCCATCTCGAACGAATCGCCGGTCGCGATGGAATGCGGCCAGCGCCGCATGACTTCGAGGAAGTCGTCGGGATGATGTGCGGCTTGCCAACCCCAACCCGACGCCTCATCGGGCGTCTGCCCGGTGTACTCGTACCAGCGCCGGTTGTACCAGTCGATCCAGCCCTCCGAATCAGCCGTCCAGCAGATGACGGGGATAGCCTCGGCCAAAACGCGGAAACGTCGCTCGGAGTCGATGAGCAACGCTTCACGCTCGCGCAACGCCTCGCCGGCGCGCTTGAGCGCATCGATGTCGATCGCCGTGCCATACCAGCGCACGACCTTGCCGTCGGAACCGAACATCGGTGCCGCGCTCACGTGCAGCCAGACGAATTGGCCGTCGGGGCGGCGCACGCGCGCCTCGAGCGTCATCTCCGTGCTCGTCTTCAGCGCGCGCATGAGGATCGCGACGGTCCTGGCGAGATCGTCGGGGTGCACGATCTTGCGCCAGGCAAGATCAAGGACGGCGTCTTCAGCGAAGCCGCTGAACTCGAGCCAGCGGCGATTGACGAACTCGACCGTTCCGTCGGCACGCGCGGTGAAGATCATGCCGGGCATCGTGTCGGCGGCGGCTCTCCACGCTTCGAAGCCTTCGTCGCTGATGACGGTGGTCAAGCCCGGTTTTCCATTTCTCGACTTCGCACGATAGCGATATACGAGCGGCCGCCCGAACATGTTCGCGTTCGGCGGCGGTACGTCATTAAGCGTTTCGTTTTAGGGGAGGGGCGAGGCCTTCACGTCTTCGGTGCGCCGAGAACGTCGAGCTCCCGCCCGAGCATTCCCGAAGCGAGATTCGTCTCGATGACCAGAGCAAGCGTGCCAAGCAAGAGCAGCAGCACGCCCATGACCGTCAGCACGACCGCAAGCCACGGCACGACCGATTGCATGACGTTGTCGAGCGCGATCGTCAGACTCGTGACGATGAAGAAACCGATCGCGCCGTAGTACGCCGACAACGCGCGCGCGACGTAGACCGAACGCTTTCGATACATGCGCAAGATGTCGGTCAGCTCAGCGCTCGCGCTGCCGCTCATCGCTCGACCATGCGAGGCGAGATGATCGCCGAGCGCGCGAGCGCGATCGACGATGCGTCCGAGGCGCGTCAACGTCGATGCGACGAGATTCCCGCTCGCGAGGATCAGGATCGCCGGCGTTATCATCGCCGAGATGATCGCGAGCGACGATTGCGGCGTGTGTGCGGTGAACGGGTTCATCGTGCGCGTCGTTCCAATGACGGCGGGGCGGTGCCTTTTACGGCCCATTTTCACAGGTGTCTCATCGGCGCCTAAAGCATCTGTAAGGTTGCGGAGGTAACCTGTGAGCGATATGATTACCCGAACTCCGTCCGACCCTGAGGTGACCCTCGCAGACGATACGCCCGTCGACGACCAGCCACGGCGTCCCGCACGAGGCGGCTCCCGTCGTCGCTGGTGGATCTTGCCGCTCCTCGCCATCATCCTTATCGTAGCGATCTGGCTCATCGTGCGGCTCGTCAACGGCGGCACGAAAGCGCCGCGCTACGTCACCGCACCGGTCGGTTATCAGAACATCAGCGCGACGGTCGAAGAGACGGGCACGGTCAACCCCGTCAACGAGGTCGACGTCGGCACGCAAGTCTCGGGCACGATCGCCACGCTCGGTGTCGACTTCAACTCGATCGTGCACAAAGGCCAAGTGCTCGCGACGCTCGATCCGACGCCGCTCGAAGCCGCGTCCCTCCAGGCGCATGAGAATTCGGCCGCATCGCAATCGAGTGCCGCCGCCGCACAATCGACCGCAGCGCAAGCCGCCGCGGCGATCCAAAGCGCGCAGGCGAACGTCGCCAAAGCCGCCGCGGCGCTGAAACTCGCACAAGCGACGCTCGCGCGCGATCGCCAACTGCTCGCGCGAGGCTACATCTCGCAGAGCCAGATGGACACGGACACGGCGACCGAAAGCGCCGACGAAGCCGACCTCAACGCCGCACAGGCGTCCATCGCGACCGCATCCTACCAGCACAACGCGAACCTCGCGCAAGCGCAAGCGGCTCAAGCACAATCGGATGCAAGCCAAGGTCAGGTCCAACAGGCAGATTACAATCTCGCGCGCGCGGTCATCACGAGTCCGATCGACGGCATCGTCGTCGCCCGCGACGTGAGCGTCGGCCAGACGGTCGCCGCGTCGTTCCAGACGCCGACGCTGTTCGTCATCGCGTCGAGTCTGCGCGACATGCAGATCGACACGTCGGTGAGCGAAGCGGATGTCGGACAGTTGCGCACCGGCGCGACCGCGCGCATCACGGTGCCGGCATATCCGAACACGGCGTTCAACGGCACCGTCACGCAAGTGCGCGTCAACCCGACGACGGTGCAAAACGTCGTCACGTACGATGCGATTGTCGCCGTTCACGACGACTCCGCGCGGCTCAAGCCCGGAATGACGGCCGATGTCATCATCGCCGTTCAGACGAAGAACCACGTGCTCGCGATACCCGCGGCCGCGCTCTTGTTCCGGCCTCCTAGTCAGAGCGGTCGTGGCGGGGCCGGCGGTCAGAGTGGCGGCGGTGCTCAAGGCGGCTCCCAAACTCAAGGCGGGCAGTCGGGCGGGCAAAGCGGTCAAGGCCAGGCGGGCGGCGGCCAATCCGGAGGCGGTGCAGGTGCCGGCGGCGGCGCGCAAGGTCAAGGTCAAAACGGCGGCGGTTCCGGCGGCGGTGGTGCCGTCGCGGGAGCGCCTGGATCGCACGCGTCGATCTTCGTTCTCCGCGGCGGACAACCGGTGCGCGTCCGCGTGACGCTCGGCGTCAACGACGGCCGCTTCTACGAGATCCGCAGCGGCGAACTTCAGGCGGGCGATCGCGTCATCGTCGGGCTGCTCCAGACCGACCAATACACGAACTCGAATCCGATGGCCGGAGGCGTAGGCTTCGGCCGATGACCGATCCCACGAAGCCGACCAACAACGCGCCGCGCGCCGTCATCGACACGCGCAAGCTGCGAAAGGTCTATCGCGTCGGCGCCGAGGACGTCGTCGCGCTCGACGGCGTCAGCATCCGCGTCCGAACCGGCGAGTCGGTCGCGGTGATGGGGCCGAGCGGTTCGGGCAAATCGACGTTCATGAACCTCATCGGCTGCCTCGATCAGCCGACGAGCGGTTCGTACCTCCTCGAGGGTCAAGACGTCTCGCGCCTCCACGGCGACAAGCTCGCGGAAGTCCGCAGCCGCAAGATCGGCTTCGTGTTCCAGGGCTTCAACTTGCTGTCGCGCAGCTCGGCGGCCGAAAACGTCGAGCTGCCGCTCACGTATGCCGGCGTGCCGCACGAAGAGCGCCGCGAGCGGGCGGCGAGCGCGTTGACGGCGGTCGGCCTTGGACATCGCTTGAACCACTTGCCGTCGGAGCTGTCCGGCGGACAACAGCAGCGCGTCGCGATCGCTCGCGCGCTCGTCAACGACCCCGCGGTCATACTTGCTGACGAGCCGACCGGCAATCTCGACAGTCACAGCAGCGAAGAGATCATGCGGCTGTTCCTTCGGCTCAACACCGAGCGCGGCATGACGATCGTCATCGTCACGCACGAACTCGACATCGCGAATTGGACGGCGCGCATCGTCACCTTCCTCGACGGCAAGGTCGTCGACGATCGTCCGAGCGCGCAAGTCGCCGCGGCGAGGGGACGCGCATGAACGCGGGCGGCCTCCTTCGCGTCGCGTGGCAGTCGCTCGTGCGCAATCCGTTCAGATCGCTGCTCACGATCCTCGGCATCATCATCGGCGTCGGGGCCGTCATCACGTCGATGGCGATCGGCGCGGGCGCGCAAGCCGCGGTGCAGGCGCAGCTCGCGCGCCTCGGCAGCAATCTCATCGTCGTCATCCCGGGAAGCATTATCACCGGCGGCGTGCAGCTCGGCGCGGGCGCGCGACAATCGCTCAAGATCGCTGACGCGCAAGCGATCCAACAAGACGTTCCCGACGTCGCATACGTCGCGCCGCAATCAGGGACCAACGCGCAGGCTGTCGCCGGCGGCAACAACTGGGCGACATCGATCACGGGCACGACGCCAGACTGGCTGCAAGTCGAGAGCTACACGATGGCGTCGGGCCGGTTCATCACGCAAGCCGACGAGACGAGCGGAGCGAAGACCGCAGTGCTCGGGGCGACCGTCGCGCAGAACTTGTTTCCGTCGATCGATCCGGTCGGGAAGACCGTCATCGTGAAGAACGTGCCGTTCTTGATCGTCGGCGTGCTCGCGGCCAAGGGGCAAAGCGGATTCGGCCGCGACCAGGACGACCAGATCGTCGTGCCGCTCAGCGCGATGCAGCTCCGCCTCAACGGTCAGAACTGGCTCGGCGTCATCCTTATATCAGCCGACTCGCCGGACGCGGTCGACAGCGTCGTCAGCTCGACCGAAGCGCTGCTCCGTCTGCGCCACGGCCTGACGCCACGCCAGCCCGACGACTTCTCGGTGCGCAACATCGCGAACGTCCAGCAAGCGGCGAGCGCGACGTCGCAGGTGCAATCGCGATTGCTCGCCGGCATCGCCGCGGTGTCACTCATCGTCGGCGGCATCGGCATCATGAACATCATGCTCGTGTCGGTGACCGAGCGGACGCGCGAGATCGGCATCCGGATGGCGGTCGGTGCGCGCGAACGCGACATCCTGCTCCAATTCCTCGTCGAGGCGGTGCTGCTGTCATGCGTCGGAGGTGCGATCGGCGTTGCCGTCGGCATCGGGGCGGCGTACGCCACGGCGCAGGGCGCGGGATGGACCGTGCTCATCGTGCCCGCGTCCGTGTTCCTCTCGTTCGGCTTTGCGGCGGCCGTCGGCATCGTGTTCGGATTCTATCCGGCGCGCCGCGCCTCGCAGCTCAACCCGATCGAAGCGCTCCGCCACGAATAAATCGGCGCTTTAATCGCGGGTGGGATGGAGCGGTCGACCTTTACTGTACTCCCTACAGACCTGGGGTACTCTTTTCGGCCAACCTCTGGAAGGGCGTCCGTCCACCGATCGCGGTGTGCGGACGCTCGGTGTTGTAGTAGTTGACGTAGTTGGTGAGCGCATCGG